>JABCOE020000071.1 GCA_013333795.2 Candidatus Saccharimonadota bacterium
CTCAAAAATGGCGATGAGGTTGTCTTTCTCAAAGATAAAACAATTGTAGCAAAAATTGTTGGCGAGCGCGAAGTTGAATATGGCGGGCAGAGGTGGTTTTTGTCGCCGCTGGTGCGAAAAATATTTGAGGACAGGAATCAAGTTAATGATAGCGGCGCGTACCAGGGCGCAGCCTACTTTTGTTTTGATGGCAAGAAATTGAAGGACTTGCCGGATGTAGAACTGTAGGAACGTGTGCTATTATTAAAATGTACAAATGAAAGTAAAAATACTCAAATTAATCTTAGTTTTAGTGTGTTTCAGTGTAAGTGCTTATACTTCGTATGATTATTTGCTGCATGAAGTGCCAGTCTATCTGAAAAGTAAAAATTTGGTTGAAGCAAGAACTCAGAAAACCCGTTTTCTAATACCAAAGCAGTGGCAAAGGATTGATGTAAAAAACGGTAAAACTGAAGGTTACGGCGATAAACTAGGCAAGGATAATAAGTCAATTAGCGGTGTTGGCGTGACTCAGGATTCGAAGCGGTTGGTGTTACCGGCTGCGCCTGATGAAGCTTATGAATTAGTGCGCAGAATGGCTTATGATAGCAAAGAGTTGCGCGAAGACGCGAAAAGATTCTTTACTATTAAGGGATTGGAAAATTGTCAAGCGACTGTCGATATCAAGGACGATACTTTGGAACAAAATGGTTTAGTTGGTATTGTCAGAATTACATCAAGGTGCGGTTCTCGACCTGAAAATACTAAAATGGTAACACGCTTAGCTGTTGGCCGCGAAGACGGATGTCTTCGTTACATATCGGTATTCTCTTACAATGAATATTGGAAACAAAATAGTAAAGTATTTGAAGAAATATTAAATAGCGCATCGTATATAGATACGCAAAGCGCATGAGGCGGAAATTGGATACAGAATGAATAACTTCAAAAATTTTACAGAGAAAATTAGCTGCCGGGTGATTCCGATAACGCGCGACCGCCGCGTCTGGTTGGATGAAAAAGTTGTTGACGATGATTTGTATTGTGCTTTTATAAATGGCCGATCGTACGAGCTCGGTGAGGAATATGATGATTTTTTATGCGTTACGGCTGACAGTTTTGCCGAGCTAGCAGACGTTATTCTCCGCGAGTTGTATGCACGCGGATTTTCATCGTCAGGCTATAAACTAGTCAACGAAAATTATGTTCATTTAGATTATAGCTTTTTGAGTGATGACACACCTTGGATTACTTGGCATAATGTTGATGCGATAGTTAAGGGTGATATCACCGATGAAAACGACCATCGCCGTGACAAGACAAAACGTGGTCGGTGGATGGGCTACGCTGAATTGATTCAGACTATTGGCAAGAATCAAGCTCATAAGATTTTTGAGCAGTTATAGAATAAGTTGCAATACTCCTTTCAAGATGTAATCAATAAAATAAAAGCGTAAGAAACGCGACAATTTATTATTGACATTATATTAACCAGAAAGAAACTTTTAAGAATCGATTGTCTGAAGCGATCGACAGGCCGTTAACGCTGGAAAATACGGACACGTATGTCGATGACGCGCTGGGAGCGGTTATTAATCTGGTCGAAGATGTGGTTGCCGAATACGACGCCCAGCCGGGTGCTGAGTGGCAGCAGCTTGGAGAGGCTAATGGAAAAGAACGTGAGGACGCGGCGCTTAAGCACTTTGGATTGGAGGATGTGGAAGCTATCCTCAGGCATTTGGAGGATAAAGCTAGCCAATTTGCGGTAATTGACCGGGTGATTGCGCAGACAAACGAATCCAGCGATGTATTTGTGCCGCCAGACAGCACGCCCGTTCCGCAAGCGACAGGCAGCGGTACTGGAATGGAGAAAAAAGGCAAACAGCCGAAGTTAGAGAAGCTGCTATTTGTGCTAATGAATGATTTTGGCATAGATCCTGACGACCCTGAGGCGGTGTCTATTGTTCGGGGAAGTGTCAATACGAATATGATGCGCGAAGAGCCATATTATCAAGTTACCGTGCTTGGAATTGATAAAGTTATTCTAGTCTGCCAGGAATATGGAAATGCTACGTTTGTATTTAATGGCGAATGGGTGCGCGAGCAAGTTAATTCTAACCAAGAAGAATTTTACAGCCAATTTGGTAAATGCGCTAAAAGGTGGATTCAGCCAACAGAAATTGGATAAGCCTGTTGATACGAGGTATTTAAGAAGTTCAAAAGATTTGCCTCAGGTTCCGGATGGATATGCTACTATTAGTGAAATAGGGGAAGAGCTAGGTATACAAGAAGAAAAAGACAAAGTGATGATTCGAAACGTTGTCATAGCACTTGAAAAGCAAGGAAAAATAACAAGAGGTACATATCGTAGCAGAAACGGACGACCAATACTTGCTTTTACTGAGAAAGATGCTCGGCTGATTGTGAAGGAGACGAAGAGGCGCACGGCGCCAATTCCAGAAGGCTATGTTTCCGTCGCTAAGTTTGCAGGGGAACACCAACAGCGTAAAGGCGGACATGATATAACTTACCCCGATATGTCATGCGCCATTAAGCAGTTTGAGCTAAATCCAGTTAAGATAGGAGGATTTTTATATCTTCCCGAAGATGAAGCCAGGCAAGTTGTGGCTATGGTTGAACAATTGGTAAGTGAGCGACTGGCAGTCAAGCGGCGCGAGAAGATAAGCCTAAAAGGACTTAGCGACGCGATTGGAGAGGACTATACTGCCGTTCGTAGGGCTGCATAAAATGTGGTCTAATAGAAAAAGGTGCTAGCAGTAGAGGAAGATATTTTTCGGTAGCGGAGCAGGGAGAGATGATTAAATACCTCGAAGAGAGACGAGCGCGACGAGCTAGAGCCAAAGGGCAGCTTGGCGGAACTGCCTTAAAGTAGTTTGACTGTCGCTGGTAGCGGTAAATCATCGCACTAATGTTGACAATTTAGCAAAGAAATATTAGCATTATAACTAAGATGATTGATAGATTTCCTAACCTGCCGCGTAGCGGTGATAGCAAAGCAGAAATGCCGCACGCTGATGGCGATTCGCTTCTTGATCCAGATTTAGAAAGCACACTCCGCCAGGAGGGGTTTCTAGCCTTTACTAATGGTAAAAAGATGAGGCAAGTTGCAGAAAGACTGCGAGAAGAAAAGCCCGACGAGTTTGATATAGCTGAACAAATGGCTGAGGCTATTCGCGTATCTTTGGATGATTACAAAGATCCGGAGGAGGGCTGGAGGCCTCGAGAAAGAAGCGAGAGACTGCTGGCGATTTTTGACGTTATGGCGAACCTGGCTACTCCTGAGAAGATGGAGCGGTTCTTAAGCAGCGATGCAGCCGCAAGTTTAACGGATGAGTGGGGTGATGACAAGCTAAATGCATTGCTGCAGAGATATGGGAGTCTAGGCGATTCGTATCATCGGGAAAAGAATCCGGGAGATTCAAAGAAGCTGAAATTGTTGACCCGGTATGTTTTAGGGAGAACGGTTGACGAGGGGGAAGAGAGAGTAGCACAGTATGTTCTGGGGAGAACAGTTAATGAGGGAGAAGGTGGAGCAGTGCAAGTAGCCGAGGAAACGAGGCGAGGAACGGAAACTATACAAGATAATATTACGCATCAGAAAGCTGAACGAGAACGAGAAGGTGCGTTTAATGAGCAGCTAGATGGGTTCGTTGCGGCTATCTCCTCTGACCCAAATAAATGTTTCGGCGAGATTGTGAGTAAAGATTTTGAGATAGACGTGCCAGATGCAGATAGATATAAAGAAAACGGCAAAAGCCGCTGCGCTGATGCATATTTGAAAGCAACGGCAATTGAAGGCTCAGATCCGCAACTTCATGATCGTGCAGTTCTTGCTTTGTCGGAGGTCTTTCATGAAAAATTAGCAGAGCGCAGCAAAGAAGAGCGCGGCGACGAAGTGTGGTGGCAGAACTACCCTTATATTCGCCATAACTTAGCAATGATCATCCCAGACGTCGAATCATACGAAGAAATTGTTCGTCAATATCCAGGTCTGGAAGAAAATAATGAGATATATGAAGACTGGAAAAAATCATTCATAGATTTGCGCTTGAAAGAGTGGGCGTTGCAGGAAATCGATCCTTCGGTGCTTGGGTTGCTTCGCGAAGCCGATGTCTCCTGCCTTGATATAGAAGTAGAGCAGATGTATGTCAAGTATGCTAGTAAGGCGGATTTATATAGCGACTTGAAGAGGTATTTTATCGGTCCAAACAATGGTGAAAACAGTGTGAATATATGGGGTTGTCGAAGCAACAGTAATATTCTTCAAGAGGATATAATCGAACCGCTGAATCGATTCGTAGAGGAGGGTTCTTGGCAACCAGGCGAGCATAGGAGGTTTATACCAAGAAGCGCTGAATATCCGGATGCTCCCTACGAATATAGGGAAACTTCTTTTGAGGATAGTGCTATAACCATTGATGTTACGAAACAGGAGGACGGTACGTTTGCGTATGCGTTCGGTATTCGAGGTGATGTAATATCTCGGTTTGCTGCTTTCGTTGGGAAAACTGTTGGGCTTTTGAAGCCAACCACTCAAGCTTATGTACGTATAGGTATTGCAACACGAAATAATAAAGCTACTGCGGAGCAGTTAGAGAATCAGTATCAGGCAATCAAAGACGAGAGACGTCCGGATATAACATCAGAATTAGGGACGAAAACGTATCGCTATTGGGATTTGCCATACAGCGGTACGCCGAATCATACTACTGCGCACCTGTTGCAGGATTTAACGGGTGACTCGCAACTATATATGAAACGATTTGGACCGCATAATGATGAATTGCCTATTGAGGCAGATTTGTCCAACTTGCCAGAGGCTCAGCGAATGCTGTATGCTGTAATAGATACAAAATCAGGAAAACTCAAGCGGTTAGATGAGATTGTACCGCATGCGGACATGAGGGTTAAAAATATCCGACCAGACCAAGCTAGGAAGCTAAAAGCTCTTGGGTATCTGCTATCTATCACACAAATTGATAGAAACTAGTTATTTTCTCGCAGTAACAATTTTGCTGTGTATCGGTTATGGCGAGAGCGGCAGGCTTATTCCAAGCGGCGGCCTGTTGGGGATGTTATTGCGGCGGATTAATTACTTTCAACTTGAAGATCGCGCGCGATGTGCAAATTAGTACTAAGAAAGGAGCGACACTAATGATTGATGTTTGGTTTGACTGTCGTCAAGACGCTAACAATAAAGATCCAGATCAGCACAGTTCGACATTAAAGCGTTATCATGCTGAATTGTGGACTAAGCCGCTGCCTGACGGTCGTCAGCTGACCATGTTGGATCAGGGAGCGTACTTAATAGCCAGTGATGGTCGGCATCAGATTCCTGTTTCAAGTGATAATATGGTA
>JABCOE020000072.1 GCA_013333795.2 Candidatus Saccharimonadota bacterium
AGCGGTTGCTTTTTGGCGCCACCAGCACGCAGATTGGCGAGCAGCTCTTCGTTTGGCGTATCAAAATGGTCTTCGATCGCCCGCTTGTTAGCACTACCGATGATAATAATATCCTTGATGCCAGCCTCCACCAATTCCTCGACGACATATTGAATAATCGGCTTGTCAATTAGCGGCAGCATTTCTTTGGGCATAGCTTTGGTCTGCGGCAAAAACCGGGTGCCGAAACCAGCGGCAGCAATGATAGCTTTGGTTGGTTTTTTCATAATTTAACTCCTATTCTCTCCTATTTCTGAAGTGTCGAACCTTATAATTTTTCGCGGATTAATTTCTGCGCCAGGCTCGGGTTGGCTTGGCCTTTGGAACGCTTCATGACTTGACAGACTAGATAGCCGATGGCCTTATCCTTACCAGCCTTAATATCAGCAATGGAAGCTGCCGAGGTCGGGTCGCTTAACACTTCATCGACGATAGCAGCGATGGTGCCTTCGTCAGACACCTGTAGCAAGTTTTTCTCCTTGGCGATATCCTCTGGCATGACGCCAGCGTACTTTTCATTGAATAAATCGAGAAAGATTTCTTTGGCACTGTTCGAGCTAATCGTCCCTTTTTCAGCCAGCAGCGCCAAGTGCGTCAAGCGGCGCGGACCGACTAGTCCAGACTCGACTTTTTGATAGTCTAATTGTTCGTCTGGCGTGGAAGCAAATAAGTTAAAACTTCGTTTAGCTAGCCGGTCGTAAGTCTGGCGATCAACATTCAAATCCTCCAGTACTGATTGCTCGTTGCTATCAGTCAGAGAGTAAATGGCGTCCAGAGTTTTGGCAGCTTCCTGATGAGCTAGCACCGTATCAATTACCGAATGATCCAGCTTCAAATCTACCCAGCGTTCTCGGTACTCGTTCGGCAACATCGGCACCTCATCCTGAATCCGCGCAATTTCCTCATCGCTCAGCATCACTGGCGGGATGTCGGCGTCGGGCATGTAGCGATAGTCCTGAGCGTCCTCTTTCGAACGCTGCGAGGTGGTAATTTGCTTGTCATCGCTCCAGCCGCGGGTTTCCTGCACTACCGATTCACCACTTTCCAGCAAGTCAACTTGGCGTTTGAACTCGTATTCAGCGGCACGCTCTACACTGCGGAACGAATTGAGATTCTTCACTTCCGCGCGTTTGCCGAGTTCTGTGGCACCTTTCTTAGCCACCGAAATATTGACGTCAAAGCGCATGTTGCCATGATACAAATCACCGTGCGTCACGCCAGTATAGACCATCAATTTATGCAGTTCCGAAGCGTACGCTTTGGCCTCCTCGGCAGAATGCATGTCCGGCTCAGAGACGATTTCAATCAGCGGCGTGCCAGCGCGGTTGAGGTCAACCAGCGAATAACCGTCGTGGTGCGTCAGCTTACCGGCATCCTCTTCCATGTGCGCATGATGAATCCGCACCCGCTTGAGCGAGCCGTCTTCTAGCGGCGCATCGACATAGCCAGCCAAAATAATCGGTTGGTACATTTGCGATGTCTGGTAGCCCTTTGGCAGGTCAGGATAGAAATAATGCTTGCGATCAAACCGACTGACGCGGGCAATCGGCGCATTCAACGCTTTGCCAGCACGCACCGCCAGCTCGACAGCGTGCTTATTCAGCACTGGCAGCATGCCTGGCAGACCAAAGTCAATCTCATGCGGTTTGCTATTCGGCTCGGCGTCGCGAGCATCATTATCAGCCGGGCTAAACAACTTGGTTTTGGTCGCCAGCTGGACGTGGCACTCGATGCCAATAGTCATTTCATATTGTTGTAAAATTTCGTCAGATACTGCCATTAGATTGCTCCTAAATCTTTCAATGCTTGTTTGTAAGCGGCCAGAGCGCGGCGCGCAATATCATAATTTATCTTGACATCAGCTTCGTGCGCGATATGGTTGCGAATTTTGTGCGCGCCCCAGATATGGTTAGCATTCGACCAAACCTTACCAGCGGCTTTCATGCGCTCGCCCATAGTCTCGCCCTTGTAGTGGCTATCGCGCAAGGCTTTGTCAACAAGCTTATCAGCATTGAGGATAGCTAGCTGCCAGCTGGGAGCACTTTCTTTGTCGAGGCTATTTTCGATCGCCAGCCAGCGGGCGCGGAATTTTTCGACTTTGAGCTTCGGCGAACGCTTGCTAGCAAAGGCAATAAAAACTGCGCCGACAATCGCCAAAATCAGTACCGCGATCAAAATGAACCACGTTGCGAAATTATTATTCATTTTCGCCCTCCGTATCGCCTGCTAACGCAATCAACTTAGCGTCGGACTTCATCGGGCCAACTAACTGCGCGCCGATTGGCAAGCCGCTAGAACTACTACCTGCCGGTATACTGATCGCTGGCAAACCTGCCAGGCTCGGCGGCACCGTCATGACATCCGCCAAGTACATCTTGACTGGATCGCTAGTGTTTTCGCCCAGGCCAAACGCCGGTGTCGGCGCGGTTGGCAGCAGCAAGAAATCGTACTTCTCAAACAGCTTGTTGAATTCGTTAATCAAAACTGTGCGCGCCTTTTGAGCCTTCAGATAATAAGCATCGAAAAAGCCGCTGGATAGCACATAGCTGCCGATCATGATGCGGCGTTTGTTCTCGGTCATGAAACCTTCGTTGCGGCTGCGGCCGTAGAGCTCAGCTAGTGTTTTGACACCTTCGGCGCGATAGCCGTAGCGTACGCCGTCGTAACGCGCCAGGTTGCTAGAAACTTCTGCTGGCACGACGATATAATAAATCGCCAAAGCGTATTTAAGGCTTGGCATATCAACATTTTCAACCGTGTGACCAGCTGCGCGTAATTTATTGGCAAAATTATTAACGTTAGCGCGAACTTCTGCGTCAACGTCGTCGCTCATCGCCTCGCTGATCAGGCCGATTTTCAAGTGTTCGCCTGCTGACTTCTGTATTTCAAAGTAATCCGGCAGCGTCGTCATATCCTTGTCATCATGGCCAGCCATCACGCTAGTAACTAATGCCACATCGTCGGCATGCCGTGCGAAGCAACCCATCGTGTCGGTGCTCGAGGCCATCGCCACCGCACCGTAGCGGCTGCTCAAACCATAAGTCGGTTTGAAACCGTAAACACCGTTAAAGCTGGCTGGCTGGCGAATCGAACCGCCAGTATCGGTGCCAAGTGCAAACGGCACCACATCTAGTGCTGTCACGACCGCTGAACCGCCGCTAGAACCGCCGGCTACCTTGGTCTGGTCAACGGCATTATGCGTCGCGCCAAAATATGAGTTCTCGGTCGAACCACCGTGCGCAAAAGCATCGAGATTCGACTTACCAATACAAATCGCACCTGCCGCTTCAAGCTTCTCGACGACGGTCGCCTGGACTGGCGCTTGGAAGTTCTCGAGCATTTTCGCCGCCGCAGTAGTCGGCGCGCCGAACGCCAAGTAGTTATCCTTGACCACGAACGGTACGCCCGCCAGGACGCCCGGATTCTCCCCTTTTTTGATCTGCTCGTCGATCTCGTCAGCTCGCTGCAGAGCACGCTCTGCCGTCAGGCTGAGCAACGCATGATATTCCTCGGTTTCTTGGGCTTTGGCGAGCGACTGCTCGACTTGCGCCCGCGCAGTGGTCTCGCCTTTTTTAACCTTATCTACTAATTCAATAATTTTCATAACTACAACACCTTTGGCACTTTCACGCAATTGTCGCTTTGCTCGGCTGCTAAGGCCAGTAGCTGTTGCCGTGATACGCTGCTGTCAATGATTTCGTCGTCGCGCCAGACGTTTTGCAAGCCTGTCACCTGATACGTTGGCTCCACGCCGTCGGTATCCAACTCGTCCAGCTGACCGATATAGTTGATGATTCCCTCGATATCGGCACGGATCGATTTAACCTCCGGACCAGACATCTGCAAACTGCTTAGTTGTGCCAAATGACGCACATCGTCGTTGGTAATTGTACTCATTATTCACTAATTATAACGCAGAAGCTAGAGAAGTGCCAAAGGATTTTGCATAAGTTACAGAAGCTCGGTCATCCCACTTATGCTACAATAAGATAAGTTATGCCGCATCAAATCAAAAAAAAGCTAGGAGTGACGTTATATAGAGGCGGAGCGGAGTTCCGTGTGTGGGCGCCTTTTGCGCGGCAAGTATTCATCAGCGGGACGTTCACCGCGGGCGAGAAACAGCCACTAACCAGCGAGGGCGACGGCTATTGGTTTGCGCTAATCCGCAATGTCGAGCCGGGCCACCAGTACAAATACATTATCGAGACGCCCGACGGCCAGCTGCTCAAGAAGAACGACCCGCGCGCTCGAGCTATCACTAGCAGCGACAAGGGTTTTTCGGTGGTTGTCGACAATAACTTCGATTGGCAGAACGATGCTAATTTTGCCATGCCGCCGCGCCAAGATCAAGTCATTTATGAACTGCATGTCGGTACTTTCAACCGCCCCGATGCTGCTACATCTGGTACCTTTGACAGTGCGATCGAAAAGTTGGATTACTTGCGAGACCTCGGTATTAACATTATCGAGCTAATGCCAATCACCAGCATGGCCTTTAGCAATGGCTGGGGCTACGCGCCAAACCACATTTTCAGCGTCGAAAGCATGCTGGGCGGGCGCCACGGCTTGATGAAGTTCGTGCGCGAGTGCCACACCCGCGGTATCGGCGTAGTGCTAGACGTCGTTTACAATCATTTTTACGGCGACACCGATCTCTGGCAGTTTGACGGTTGGAGCGAGAACGCCCGCGGCGGGATTTATTTTTATAATGACGAGCGCGGCGATACGCCTTGGGGCGGACGACCTGATTTCGGCCGGCCGGAAGTTCGGCAATTCGTCCTTGACAATATTACGATGTGGTTGAATGAATACCATATGGATGGCCTGCGCGTCGATAGCACCATTTACATGCGCAACACCGAAGGCCGCGATAACGACCCCGAGCACAATATTGCCGACACTTGGAGTTTATTGCAAGATATCACTGAATTAGCGCACAAAATCAAACCAGATTCGCTAATAATCGCCGAAGACGCCGCCTGCAATCCAGCAATCACGGCACCGCGCGCCAACAACGGCTGCGGCTTCGATGCGCAGTGGGAGCTGGGTTGGCCGCATGCTTTACGCGATGCGCTAGGGCTAACTGCTGATACGGCACCAACTTTGCAAGGCATTCGCTATGAATTTTCTCACTCGTACAATGGCAATGATTTTGAGCGAGTTATTTTTAGCGATTCGCACGATACTGCCGCCAACGGCTCGGTGCGGCTCAACGAAGCAGCCGACCCCACCGGCGGTACGACGCTATATGCCCGCGAGAAAGCTCTGCTGGCCGATGCCATCACTTTGACATCCGCTGGTATACCAATGATTTTACAAGGCAGCGAGTTCTTGCAGGACGGCTCTTTCAACGATTGGGCGGCCCTAGAATGGCACAAAACCGAAAAGTACGCCGGCATCCTGCTGGCTCACAAGCACTTGTTGGCGTTGCGACATAACGCTTACGATACAACGCGCGGACTACAAGGCAATTCGACCGCTCTTTTCCACGCCAACGACGACAACTGCGTTATCGGTTACCACCGCTGGGATAAGGGCGGCGCTGGCGACGACGTGCTGGTAATTGTCAATTTCAGCGACCAGCACTTCGACCATTACGATATCAATTTGCCGCTGCCAGGACACTGGCATGTCCGCTTCAACAGCAGCTGGCACGGCTATAGCAAGGATTTTCGCGGCGTGCATTTATCGTCGGTAAACACGCACAAGAACAGTATAGCCACCATCACGCTGCCGCCTTATGGGGTGTATATTTTGTCGCAAGAGTAACTACCTTATCTTATATATTATAACATATTTGATGGTATTATGTCAAAAAATCTTGATTTAGCTAGAGAAAAAGCGGATCGTAGCTATATCGCCAGCCTCAACCGCAGCCCTGCCGCCAACTGGATAAGTGAATTTCGGGTCGGTATGGCCAAAATCTAGATTAGCAATGACTGGCATAGTCTGCTCAATATTTTTGCTGAGAATGATCTCTTGAATAGCCTGCTCTGTTGGCTGCGATTCCTGTTGGAAACGCCCGATCAGAATAGCTTTGACCTGACGAAAATACGGCTGCTGCACTACCGACTGGAAATTGCGCTCAAATGTTTCTAAAATCGAATCGTAGCTATCGTCCTCGATACATAAGATGATATCGCCAGCAATGCGCGGAAAATACTCGGTGCCGTTCAGCAAATTTAGACTGCACATATTTCCGCCCAGTAAAATTCCTTCGGCTCTACCTTTTTGGATAATTACTGGACCAGCGTTTGGCAGAGTGGCGCGCGAGGATTTTTCGTCGTAATTCCAAGGATAATCGTAAAAGTTCGCCGACGGCGCAACTTCGTACTCATCCGGCTGATCCGCAAACAAACAGCGCTTAAAATATTCCAGCGAATAGCTATTTTGCGGCAGCATACCAAAGCAATAAAAGTTCGGCGCAGCATATGTGATTAAGCCAGTTTTAGCCAAAATAGCATGATTCAACACCGTGATATCCGAAAATCCGGCAAAAATCTTCGGGTTAGCGTCAATTAGTTTCCAGTCTATTTTGTCGAGCAACTGATTTGAATTAAAACCGCCAATGGCCGCCAAAATCGCTTTAACTTTCGAATCGGTAAATGCAGCGTGCAAATCGTCG
>JABCOE020000073.1 GCA_013333795.2 Candidatus Saccharimonadota bacterium
ATTGCCGCAGCGATTCAATAGTATTCTTGCGCGCCGCTTTCAGGGCAGGGTAAGTACCGAAAATTACGCCAGAACCAACCGCCATCAACAACGCCGCAATCGCCGTTGACCAGGGCATTGTCGGCCCAAAGCTCATTTGCGAACTAATAATCACAGCCAACAAGCAACCAGCCAGATAACCGCAAGTGCCGCCTAGCAGGCTAATCATCAGCGACTCGACTAAAAATTGCCCGATAATTGTCCGCTGGCTAGCGCCAACTGCTTTGCGGATACCAATTTCGCGGGTGCGCTCAGCCACGCCAACCAGCATGATATTCATGATACCAACGCCGCCCACTACCAGCGAAATCGCTGCAATAGCCGCCATCACCGCTGTTAAGGCACTAAACAATTCGCCAGTCGGCCGGCCAATATCAGCGCCACTTAGAATAGTAAAGTTGGCTTCGCCTAGGTGTTGTTTGAGGATTTTCTCTTTCAATTTATCTTTAACAGCCGAGACATTATCCTTGTCCTTTGCCAGAACGTTAATTTGTTGAATCTGCGTACTGCCTTTGTGCAGCAATTTACCTTGATTATAAGAGACAAAAATTGCATTACCATAATCAACGGTATTATAGTTAACCGGGTTAGCGCCAGTCTTGACAACGCCGATAACCGTAAACTGCTGGCCGTACATCGTGAACATCTGACCGACCGAACGATCGGTATTGAATAGTTTAGTTGACAGCTCGCTGCCGATCACCACCGCTGAATCGTCAGTTTCTTCGCCGAGAAATTGGCCAGCGTTCATTTTGATATCTGCCGTCTTGATAAATGCAGGAGTAGTAGAAAGTACAACATTATTAGCTGCCTCAGCTCGAGAGGTTTTAGCGGTAGCATTCAAAATCATTAGCGGCACCACCGCGTCGATACCATCAATTGACTTAGCGGCCTCGATATCAGCCTCGGTCAACGAGCTAGTGCCGAATAACTGCTGCCCGGCCGGATTGAGATAAGCATTCAAATCGCGCGTCTGCGCGCCTGGACGGACGATCATTAGCTTGCCGTCATAGGTATTGACTTGGTTAGAGATCATTCCGCGAACACCGTCGCTAATCGCCAAAATACACGTCACACTAGCCACGCCGATAGCAATACCCAGCGCGGTCAGCACCGTACGCGCGCGGCTGCGCCGCAATGTTTGATAAGCATCAGTGATGTGTTCAACTGTCATTAACCTCATTTTTCGTCGTCCTCGCTCTTTTTGGCTGTCTTTTTAGGCTTATCTTTGGTAGCGTCTTTTGTTTCTTCTTTGGCTTTTTTAGTGTCCTTATCCTTGGCGTTCTTAGCATCTGCGTCATTCTTGTCTTTAGAAGCGTCTGATTTGTGCAGCGGGATTGCTACTTCCTTTGATTCGGTATGCGATTCAACTGTTACGCGGCGGTCGCTAGCAACCTTGCCGTCAAGCATGTTAATCACGCGGCTAGCATAGCTAGTCAGATTCGGGTTGTGAGTCACCATGACGATAGTATTGCCTTTTTTGTGCAAGTTAGCCAGCTCCTCCATAATAACGTGGCTAGAGCGGCTATCAAGGTTACCGGTCGGCTCGTCGGCAAGAATGATGCTCGGCTTATTCACTAAAGCCCGCGCAATCGCCACGCGCTGCATTTGGCCGCCCGATAGCTGCCACGGCATGTAATATTCGCGCTCCTGCAAATGAAACGACTTTAGAATGCTACTAGCCATTTCCAGACGCTTGACGCGCGGTACACCTTTGTAAATCAGCGGTAAAGCGACATTTTCGAGCACTGTCAAGCGATTAATCAAATTAAAACTCTGAAAAACGATGCCAATCTTGTTAGAACGAATTTTGGCGTACTGCCGCTCTGATAGGCGAGCGGTCGAGTGCTCCTCGAACAGATATTCGCCCTGGTCAGGCCGATCCAAAAAACCAATGATATTAAGCAAAGTCGTCCTGCCGCAGCCGGACGGCCCCATCACAGCGATGAACTCGCCCTCGCGGATGGTCAGATCAATTTCATCGAGCGCATCGTGCGCCGCGTCGCCTATACCGTATATTTTTGTAAGTTTTTTAAGTTGAATTATCGGCCTTGCTGTCTTTCGCACTGTCATATTAATCTATTATAGACAAGTGACGTTTAATAAATCAACCGGTGAAGATTGTGTAAAATACTACATTTTTAATTAGTCGGGCGCAGAATAAAGCGCAATTCATATTTCTGGCATTTTCTGGTAGAATTGTAGGCGAAGGAGAGGTGACCGAGTGGTTGAAGGTGCACGCCTGGAACGCGTGTGTGCGAGCAATCGTACCCAGGGTTCGAATCCCTGTCTCTCCGCCAAATATCACACCGCTTGGCTCGCCGCCAAATCAGGAAACTTTGCCTCTAGTCGGCGCAAGCGCTTGTCTAACGAACCATACAAAGTATCGTCCACCAGCTCGCGGCTGCCAGATTCGTGGTAAAGTTCAAGTCGCAGACTAGCAATCTCGGCATGAATTTTGCCGTCTTCAGCTTTTAGCTCATTGAAGCCCTTATCCATTCGCAAATCCATATCTTTCACGACATCAACCAACGTTTTATGGTCGTTGCGAATATCGGCGAGCTGTTCATCAATACTGTTGAAACGTTCGTCGATCTGTGCAAACTGCTCGTCGTTTTTTTCGAAGCGTTTGTCTATTTGAGCAAAGCGTTCATCGATTTGCTCAAACCTCTTGTCTATTTGAGTAAAGCGTCTATCAATTCTTTCAAAGCGCTTGTCTATCTGCTCAAAGCGCCTATCAATCTGAGCAAAGCGTCTGTCAATTTGCTCAAACCGTTCGTTCATCGTTTTCGCCAAATTGGCAACGATATCACTTAGTTTTTGTATCTGATTGGATAATTCCTCATTAGTCATACTTCTATTTAATCACAAACATCAGCAGTCTGCCAAACGAAAAGCGCCCGCCCAGCGGGGCAGCCGCTCTCAATCATCAGACACGCACCATCCGATCCAGGCTCGTATAAAAACACATGGTACACCCGGCGCGATTCGAACGCACGACCTCTGGTACCGCAAACCAACGCTCTATCCAGCTGAGCTACGGGTGCTAACTAGCTGATAATATCATACTCAAACACTTTTCACAAGTGAAGCTTGGCTAGTATTCGGTCGATAAAATCTGGCTTGACCTCTTTCATAGGCAGGCGCGCCGCTAGCATGTCGACAATTTTCTCGCCTGATTCCTCAGGGAAGTAAATATTCTGCCCTAGCTGGAAGCGCTTGCGCGGAATTAGCGCAATATGATGAACATTATTGATAGTGACAACATCAAACGATTTAAACTGATCATACAGCATTAGCCGGTCGCGAACATACAGACCCTTGCGGGTCAAGGTGTAATCGATAATCTCTGGCGGCCGATGCGCGTACACGCCCAGCGCCACCGCCATCACTGGCAACAAAATGGTGAATGTCAGCGAATTAAACGCAAAATAAGCAATCGCCATCATTATAAGCGTCGCTAGTGCCAAAGCCGCGTACCACATCATTGAACGCTCGCTATAGAGATGCTCTGGACCTTGCCAGCGCACAAGAATTTCGCTATCGTCAGGCTCGACCGCTGGCGTTGCATCATTACCAAATGCTGGAGCGTTGTCTTCTACTGAATTAAGATCAGTTGGAGCAGCTGAATCTGCCACCTCGGCATCAACTGAAGCTGGCTGGGCCGATTCTGCACTCGTATTTAACTCTACTTCTGAAACAGCCGCTTGAAAAGGCGCCCCAGAAGCTGTCTCTGCTGGTTTTTGCCAATCTTGCGATGAGTCGTCTTGCATAACCGCATTATATCATGGCTGCAGTGATTACCACAAAAAAATAGAGGACAACAAACGGCCTCTACTTTTCTTGGCGGAGGAGGGGAGATTCGAACTCCCGCTACAGGTCTCCCCATACTAACGATTTAGCAAACCGTCCCCTTCAGCCACTTGGGTACTCCTCCGAACGAAGCTATCACCAATAGTAAAGCTCCAATCGCTACCAGTTTAGCATATTTTACCATTGCTGCATAGATTTTTGATGATAACCATGTATACTAATAACTAGAAGGACTTCAAAAATCATTATGAAAAGCACTAATATTATCATTAGAATCCTAGCTTCAATCACCATCGCTATTGCTGCGCTGTCGCCGCTGCCGGTAGCAGCTATCGGCTCAATTGCAGACGGCGCTAGTTCGGCGCGCGGTGCCGACCAGCCAACCACCTTATTCGGCGAGTCTGGCGTATTTTCACGAGTGAGTAGTGTCTTGCTATTCATCGTTGGCGCCGTTGCTGTAATCATGCTCATCATCGGCGGGCTAAAATATATCGTATCTGGCGGCGACGCCTCGAAAGTTCAATCAGCCAAAAACACCATCCTTTATGCGCTAGTCGGTATAATCGTGGCAATTCTGGCCTACGCGGCCGTTAATTTCGTCATCGGCAATTTTATACCTAGCCCATCAGGTAGCGGTATTGGCGGCAGCGGTACTACTACTGGCGGCTATGGCGCCTCCAGCCGCTAAAATAATTTCATTTTTATAAAAGTAAATAAGGCATTTTCTTGGCGGAGAGGGCGGGATTCGAACCCGCGGTGAGTTGCCCCACGCTGGTTTTCAAGACCAGTACCATCAACCACTCGG
>JABCOE020000074.1 GCA_013333795.2 Candidatus Saccharimonadota bacterium
CACCCGCGCTCGCCCCACCAGGAAACCGCCCTTTGATTCATTTTTTGAGATTCCCCCCACCGTATTTTTCTTTTTAGTTGAAAAGGTCGGATTTCTGGTAGTGGCGTTTTGCTATCTAGCAAAAATGCGGTGTAAATAGTATAATCATGACAAGCGTTTAACGCCAGACCTAAACCGTACCTTGTGCGGCATGGTTGAATAATCCACAAAGAGAAACAGCTCGTCATGAGTACTTCTCTTTGTGGTCGCGTTGGGAAACCTTCGCGGGTGGTCGAAAGACTGCCGCTCGTGGCGAGCTTTTTGTGTATCGCCATATATTAACACTCAAGAAGGGAGAAGATGGCGCATTATGAACACACTTAAATCAATCGGTGGAACATTGCTTGGAATCGCGATATTTATCGGGATTATAGTTGCAACTGTTCTGTTTTTCACTCTTGGTGCAAAAGTGGCGTTTATTATCGCACCATTCATCAACTGGCTTGCCGGAATACTTTTTGCTATTAATCTGCTGCTCTTGTTTTTCGCAATCATACCAAAAGCAAGAGGTATCGTAGGCTTGATTATCTATATTTCATCATATGTCTACGGCTTGTCGGCTTGGATATATGGACTAGCAGTTACTCTTGCACTATGGGGATGGATTGCTGTTATTATCGGGCTCTTCCTTGGCGGCGTCGGTGTTGTTCCGATTGGTATGCTGGCGGCAATATTCAATGGTCATTGGGGTATATTCTGGACATTATTGCTTACAGTAGTTCTGACGTACGGTGCAAGAATAATTGGCTATGCGTTAGCAAATAGCGCGGACTCGAAAGACGAATCCATAGGTGATGAAATTATAGACATTGAGCCAGAAAATGACGGCAAACGAACATGGGGAGATTTAGAATAATGCAACTTCCACAATCAAAGGCGCGCCAAACTTACATTGAGCAAGTCAAAGTTATTGAAGCAAACCTAAAAGACGCAACATCGGGCGAAACTAACAAATCACTACTGTTGCTGGTGCAGAAGCGACTTGACTCACTAGCAGAAAAGTATCAATTCAGTGAAGAAATTGGTACCGCCCGCTATAAGCTCTACGAATTGCAGGCATTAGTTCATTATTTTAGTGGTCATGATGATGCGCTTGATTTTATCAACCAAGCGATAGAAACACGCGGCGAAACGTATGCTAAAGCAGAAAAACTCAAAAAGCAACTATCGCTTGGCGATTCTTATCTTTCAAAAACCACTAATCCTGACAAAATGACAAAACAGCAACGACGAGATCATAAAATCGGACTTGAGGGCTGGCTGGCACTGTTTATCGTAGGGCAGTTTTTGGCATTACTCATAACTGTATTTAGATTTTTCGGAGACGGATTTACTTCGTCTTCAGATATAGACGCGCTGAATCAATATCAGGCTGGTCTTAGTGATACACTGCAAGCTCTAACAACTTTTGAAAATGTCGCCATTTTCGTATACGTAGCACTCATTATTACTACGCTTGTGCTTTTATTCCGTAATCGTAAATTAGCAAAGCCGTTCGCCATAGCAACGCTGATATTCGCGGCAGTCTACGGAATCATAGATTATGCTATTGCGTCATCTGTTTTTGAGTCGTCTGGACTTGCTGGAAATGCCGAGATACAGTCAATGATGAGTAAATACAGTGGTGATGTAGGAAGGGCGGTAATAGGTGCGTTCATTTGGGTTCCGTACTTCCTCGTATCAAAACGAGTAAAAAGGACGCTTACAAAATGACACAGCACAAAGAAGATTACTCGTGGGTTTATATTGGACTTGCTGTTCTTATTGGTGGAGCAATTTTGTATTTCCTCTTTTTCTCGTCTACTTCTGGCTATGTCAAGGTTAAGTATCGTGATGATAAAGTAAACATTTCCTCGAGCAATTTTGAACCGCTCGACAAGTCGGACTCAACCGTTAAAGGCGCATGGTACGACAGCGGAAACGAGTACATGGTCATCAGACTGGGTGGGACATATTATCATTACTGCGGTATGCCGGGTAGTGTATGGGAAGGCTTAAAAGCCACTTCATCTCCATACGACTACTATCAAGACGATATAAAAGGTAACTTTGACTGTTGTGAAAATCCTGTTCCGAGGTATGAGTAATGAAAAATGCCATTACAATCAACAAATACTTACTTGTCGGACTTATTATCGCCGCGCTAGCGGGTGGCAGCTATGCTGGATTTTATTTCACCTCTGAGCATTATAAGGAAAGAGAAGCGAGCGAGTTGCGTAAGGAAGCCGAGACAGATGAGAAAAATCTCATTTGCGAGGCGCGCGTCCAGCGCGGTAAAACTGGTGATATCAAGAGTGATTATTTCATTTTTGAGCGTAGCGCGAAAAAAGATGATTGTGAAAAGTTTATAGATTATAAGAATATCCCAGAAGATACTGAAAGTTATTGGCTCGGGTTTTAAGGAGGATATATGCAGTTGCCAAAAGATAGTACACATAAAACCACAAAACACATAGAACACTCCAAGCAGAAGAAGCAAACATGGGTTGTTGTTCTAGCGATAATCGCCATTATAGTTAGCCTTGCAAGCGCGGGATTCTCTGCGTTTGTGTACTTCAATACGCCACTCCAAATTCATAACTACGTGCAGTCGCACAAAGACGAGTTAAAAGGTGCGGATGGACGTGATGGTATTGACGGTATGGATGGGCGCAACGGCACAAATAGCTACTCGCCGACCCACTGCAGTAGTTACGACTATGGATATGACTACTCATCAACTAACTGCTACTAGATGAGTTATAGGAGAGACATAAGATGAGTAAACAGCTTGATAACAATAAGGCAGACTGGGCGGCTATTACAGCTAGGGCAAGTCTAGGCGTAATTCCTGTGGCGGGTAGCTTTTTGGCAGAAATTGCAGGAACTTTAATTCCTAATCAACGAATTGATCGAATTGCTAAGTTTGTCAATGAGCTTAATGATCGACTGGAGAGCATACCACAAGAGGCAGTTGAAAGACTACGAAACAATGAACAGTTTATTGATTTAGTAGAAGAGGGTTTTATACGAGCTTCTCGCGCAGCCTCGGATGAACGACGTAAGTATATTTTAAATATTGTCCAAAATGGCATCTCCGACGATGATGCAGACATCAATAATGCGAAGTATCTTTTAGGTTTACTCTCAGAGATTAACGATAATGAGGTGATTTGGTTACGTTATTTTCATGAACGTTCGATCAACGACAAGAGTCAATTTCGAGAACTGCATAAAAATGTACTCGAGCCCGTAGTTGTTGTGCTAGGCTCTAATAAAGAAGAACGGCAAAGAGGTGCCCTTCAAGATAGTTGTAAGGAACATCTGGAGCGTCTTGGTTTAATTAGACACAACATTAGAATGAACAAGGACCTGGGTGTTCCAGAATATAATAAATTCACCAACAAACCCGAAGTTTCGTATTCACAGACCACAACTTTGGGCGATATGCTATTAGAGAATATAGGCTTAATTGACGAGAGCGCGTAGCGCGGCGGCTGTGCCGCCTGAGCGAAGCCCTAACGCCTCTACCATTTATGGTAGTTGAACCACCAGAAATCCG
>JABCOE020000075.1 GCA_013333795.2 Candidatus Saccharimonadota bacterium
CGGATTAAAATTTGCCTCTTCTATCAATGCTTCGTACAATGACACCGCGTCGCCATGCTCATACTCAATACCATATGGCATCATATCTAAACTCTTAAGATTCGCCGCATAACGCTCGGCTACCTCGGTATCTACACCAGATTCCAACGCTTTATCCAGCTGCAATGCCTGCATGAAATAATCGTCCGTCGGGTCACCGTACAGCTCGTGCGGCAGACTCACGCCTTCAATGCGCGCATCATCAACACCGCGAACTTGCATCTCTGAAAGCAGCCGCACCGCCTTGAGCGCTAATTTGTTACCAAGTTGATGATGCTCGTTATGCTCATAAACCGTCGGCCGGATAATATGCTCGGCTGTATCTAGCACTGCCTGCGTGGTCGCTTTCAGCTCCCAGCCGTTAGGGCCTTTACAAACGAGGACTTGATTAATTGTGAAATCGCATTCCTCCATATGCTCATTGACCGAACCAATCCGCTCTGCCCCGTAACCATGCATCGTATCGCGTGGCGAAAAACGGCACGACAAATCGTAGATGGTTCCATCGACATCATCGCTATCACTACCTTCAAGTTTTTCTTCGAGAACCACCAAATCAACATCGCGCGGCGGCGTCAGTTCGCGGCTATCGTCAACTAGCGCCTCGAGCACCTGACGCGCCGCGCCTCCTTTGAGGCCTATATACTCTGGCAGCTCGTCCAGGTCAAAGCCCAGGTTTGCCCGCTCTATAATTTCGGCCGGCAGCTTATAGTTATATACCTCGTTGCAGTCTCTCTCTGGAATTATTTGGCGTTCGCCCCTGTCTAGTGCTGCTAACGAACGCGGCCGATGGATATTTGGTTGAATATCCTTGGGTGTAAGTTTTATTCTCTCCATCTTTTTATTTTAGCATAAACGTGATAAAAAGTCAATAAGATTACCTAATGAAATACCCCTCCTGGCGCGAGGAGGGGTCTGCCACCCCAGCGGAGATTGCAGCCGAAAACAGCCAGACAATCCCCGCTGGGGCGGGATGAGGGGCTACCGCTGGGACTTGAGTGGCAGCCCGGTGTAGATGTACTCAACGAGCTGCCAGCCGTCCCTCGGACAGCTGGTCACTATCACCTCGGTGATGGTGGTGCTCTCGTAGATGATTTTCCAGGGGGTTCCCGTCCCCCCCCGGAAAATCACCCTAATGTCCATGACACCACCCGAGGGCGGCTCCATCGACAAAAAGACCCTCACGTCGGGATGACGTGCACCATCCCGACGTGAGAAAACCCAACCCAGCACCCGAAGATGCTGGGTTGGGAAACCTCCCAAAAAACCTCCCACAATGGGAGGAATCTCAGCCATCACTGACCCCTCTCTACCCCATTCCGGGGCGATCTTGGAGCTCGATCCTGTACCGAGCCCTCTTCGGCGCCGTGAAAACTTCGTTTCGCAGCATCAAAGAGGGCTCGATTCTACGTCTATATTAAAGTGCACCAGAGACTGGCGGCATCGCCCCAGCCCCTCGCCGGTATTATAACATATTTTTGCAATTACTACCATAATAATATTAAGCACTAGCGTGAAACAGTCGATCCCCTCTTTGCCTCCACACCAAAAACTACCGCCGCTGACGCCGGAGGTTACTATCCAACCACGCATAGCGAGCAGCTAACCACCCCAAATACTCCTCGCGGCTGTGCAATATTGGGTGTCTCTCGTCCATACCGCCTTCTCTGCCATCCACAATAATCGCTTTATCAAGCCATAACCTTTCAGCTTCCGCTCTTTGTTCAGTAGTAACTAACGACGGATCTCCCGGCTCTCCGCCGCCTGCACCGCCAACATGCGCGGTTTCTACCTCCCAGAAAAGATTTTTAGGATCGCGACCGCCAACACCTTTTAGCTTCACAACCACTGTTACATCACTTGTTATTTGAACATCCTCTTCTGTGACGTCTTCTCTAGGAATCAACTGCGAGTAACCTGAACGACCCTATCTCACTGCATAAAAAACTTGTTCTTGATTGCTGTCATCAATGTGAACTAGACCACTATCGAACGAATATTCTGTCTCTTCAGTACGAACAATTTTCCTATCATCCGGCCGCGGCTCTATATTTTCCATAAGCCATACGCGCAAACTCTTGCTGAAAGCCGCTAACGTCACCCAGCAATTCTGGCGTGACGCGGCTTTATGGATTTAGCCTATTTGGGCTCATCGTAAGTTACATTCTCCTGTCTCTCGAGCCTTGACTGCTCGTTACCGCCGGCCGAATCGGTCGAAGATAATAAACTTTCAAGGATTAATCCCCCGCATTTTACTGGCGCGGGGGAGACCAGATAAGGCAGCGCGGCGCTAACTCGCCAGTGCTGCGTTGAAAGGACCCCGAGTTAGCGGGAGAAGATGGTAGCGATACGTGATTATAGGTGGCGAACCACCTTACACATATTCAACACCTTTAGCTCTCTCCAGAGCGAACGAATTTTTCGGCCGAAGCCTACTCATTCGTTATTTCCCAGGTTACTGCTGGTTCAGTGTGACCGGTAAAGGGCTAGTCGAGCCGGA
>JABCOE020000076.1 GCA_013333795.2 Candidatus Saccharimonadota bacterium
CGGTGTCGCCGACGAGCCAGAGAATATTGACGTCCAATCGCTAATCGACGAACTGTACGCCGAATACGCACCGCAAGCCGCCGATAAATCACTAACCTTTGACATTGATATTGCGCCGCAAATCGGCCAAGTTAGCCAAAGTCGCCTCTACCTCAAAGAAATCCTGCAAAACTTCATCACCAACGCCATCCGCTACACCGAAAAGGGCGGCGTCACCATCATCGTTAAACCAGGCGAAAACGATACCATCAATTTTGCCGTCAAAGACACTGGCATCGGTATTAGCCGCAGCGACCAAGCACACTTATACCAAAAATTCTGGCGCAGCGAAGACTATCGCACCCGCGAAACTAGCGGCACCGGCCTAGGACTTTACGTTGTCGCCAAACTAGCCATCAAGCTCAAAACCGAGATCAAACTCAAAAGCCGCCTCAATCATGGCTCAACATTTAGCTTTTCATTGCCCGCCGTGAAAAAGAATAAGTCTTAACGCTTTAGAAAAGACGCGAAATCGCTTGCTATTTTCGCTCGGCAGTCGTATAATTAGCTTGACAGTCTGGGACATACCAGGCTATTTAATTTGGGAGGAAACACTATCGTGGCAAAATCCGCAAAAGGTAAATCAAAGCAAAAATCACAAAACCGCATCACTCGCATTACTGCTGGCGACAAAGCTGCAAAGCCAAAGAAGCCGAATATCCTGGCGACCGCCAAAGAATTAGCTGGCCGCGCGCAAACCGAAAAATCTAGCACCAAAACTGCTAAGACTAGCGTCAAAACTAAAACTGCCGCCAGCAAGCCGAAGAACTCAAAAAGCCGCCGCAATCCGCTCAGTGCTATCACTGGTTATTTCCGCGGCGCCTGGCAAGAAATTAAGCAAGTCCGCTGGCCAGCCCGCCGTTCGACCTGGGGTATGGTCGGCGCGCTGATCGTTTTTACCGCAGCGCTGTTTCTGGTCATTATCTTGCTAGATTACGGCTTCGCTTGGCTATTCAAACTAATCATGGGAACAAAGTAGAAAGGATCTTATGGCAAAATCAAATCGTTATGACAGCTCGCGGCAATGGTATGCCATCCATACTTACAGCGGCTACGAGGAAAAAGTCGCTGAAAGCATCCGTCAGCGCGCTCAAACTATCGACATGGCTGATAAAATTTTTGACGCCATCGTGCCGAAAGAAAAGCAAGTTCAAATCAAAAATGGCAAGCGCAAAATCATCAATGCCATCATCTTTCAGGGTTACGTCTTGGTCGAGATGAAATTAACCGACGAAACCTGGTATATCGTCCGCAACACGCCAGGCGTTACCGGCTTTGTCGGCAGCGGCCCCTCGCCAACTCCAGTTTCTGAAGCAGAAATTACCAAAATTAAAAAGCGTATGAACATCGAGGATCCAAAGCACCAAATTGACTTCACAGAAGGAGAAGTAGTTAATATCATCGACGGGCCCTTCAAAGGTTTCGACGGCGCCGTTAGCGAGATTGACGCTGCCAAAGGCACTCTTAAAGTCATGGTCAGCATGTTCGGCCGCGACACGCCAGTTGAGCTTGATGCTTTGCAGGTCAAAAAAGTCTAGGCCGCCAAGCAAAATTCTTATCACAGCAAGAGAGTTGACGTCCTGCAAAACCGTACAACTCGCAGAACTTTAGCTTGCGTAATCTCGTAAAACACGCTATACTATAGCAGTTACGCACTAAATATCAGCTTCTCAATATATTTAGTAAAGGAAAATTATGGCAAAGAAAATTATCGGTAACTTGAAGTTACGTATTCCGGCCGGCCGCGCGACTGCCGGCCCTCCAGTTGGCTCGACGCTCGGCCAGTGGGGCTTGAACATGATGGACTTTATCAATCCATTCAACGAAGCCACCAAAGGTATGATGGGCAAGGATGTCATCGTGCACATTCAAGTCTACGAAGACCGCACTTTCACCTGGAACTGCTTGGGCCAGCCAGTCGACGACATGATCCGCAGGGCTATCGGCATCCAAAAGGGCAGCGGCAAGCCGCACGTCGATAAAGTCGGCAAAATCACTCGCGCCCAGCTAGAAGAAATCGCCAAAACCAAGATGGATCAACTCAACGCTATTGACTTAGATGGCGCCGTCAAGGTAGTTGCTGGTACCGCTCGCAGCATGGGCGTAGAAGTTGTTGACTAACTAAATAGTTTACACACTCCGGCGCCTAGGATATAATAGGCTAAGTGTCGGGGTGTGGCGCAGCTTGGTAGCGCGCACCGTTCGGGACGGTGAGGTCGCTGGTTCAAATCCAGTCACCCCGACCATTGAACCCGTACTCAAACCCGCGTCATGGTGAACCCGTGGCGCGGGTTTTTGTTTGCCTCATTCTTGCTGGATTAGGATGGTATTTTGCGCTGCGCAACTACTATGGCGTTATGTTTATCACCAAAGTTGTATATACGCTCGTCGCTTTAGCTTTTGTCGGCGGCGGTGTTGCTATGGGAAAATATAGACGCAACATCATTGACACTACTCGACCATCATCGCAACTTTAGCTAATCAACTTGCAAAGATTTCTATACCGCTGGCGCTTAGTTGTGGTAGAATAGAATTATAAATTATGAAGGGTGAATTTTTGAATAAGCATAAGTTTAGCGTGCTTGTGATTACGCTAGCTTTTTCAGCGATATTAGGTCTAGCTACCTTCACTGGGCTAGATTATTACAAAACCGCTAAAGATATCAGAGCTAAAGAGCAGGAAACCGCCGACAAGCTCGCTGCCGCCCAGCAAAAAGTTTGGGCCGAAAAAGCTGCCCTCCGCAAGAAAGTCTTAAAAGACTACAGCAGCACGATCATTGTTATTAACAAAAAGCACTGCTTCGAGCCAAAAACTTGGCAGCCGAATGATTTGGCGCCTATCGAAAAGGGGATATCCTTGCGCAAAGAGGCCGCTGCCCAATACAATGCCATGAAAGCCGCTGCTGCGCAAGCAAAAATGCCGTTAGCCTCGACTAGCGGCTACCGATCTTACAACGACCAAGTCGAAACTTATAATTATTGGGTCAAACACAGCAACCAAAAAGAAGCCGACTCCGCTAGCGCCCGGCCAGGTTGCAGCGAGCATCAAACTGGCTTAGCTGTCGACCTCAAGGCTGACAATTGCGTCCTGCAGTGCTTCGCCACTACGCCGACATACAAGTGGCTGGCCGAGCACGCCGCCGAGTACGGTTTCATCCAGCGCTATCCTGACAACGCCAAAAATATCACCGGCTATGTCGTCGAGTCTTGGCACTGGCGTTACGTCGGCCGCGAAACCGCTCAAGACATGAAAAAGCGCGAGATTAAAACTCTCGAAGAGTACTTCAATGTTACAGGCGGCGATTATTCAAATTAATTTTACGTAAATACATTCTAGCCCTGATACGTGCCGTACCAAAACAAGAGCGCGTTCAGGAAAAGCAGTCCGCTAACTGCCAATCTGAACAACCGAACCGCCGATTTTGCGCCGAAAATAATCGTCGTGGCTAACATACAAAATTGCGCCAGCGTAGCGCTCGAGCGCCGCTTCCAGCTCCTCAATTGAAGGCAAATCCAGGTGGTTGGTCGGCTCGTCCAGAATGAGCAATTGCGGCTCGTTCGCTAGCATGCTAATGAGCTGAAACCGAGCTTTTTGCCCGCCGCTCAAGCTAGCCAAGAGCACCGCGCCGTCGCTCTCAACAAAAAGGTAATCGCCCATCAGCTGGCGGATTTTGGTATCATTAATTTTCAGCCCGCGATCGAGATACATCTGCTCAATCGCTCGCGCCAGCGGCAAGTTCAGATAAGTCGCCGCTATCTCTTGCTCGTAAACGCCAACGCGAATATGCGGATCGAGATAGAGAGAGCCAGCGTAAACGATTGGGGCAGATTGAACAGTATCCTTAATTAAAGACTGAACTAGTTGGGGCGGGACTTGAGTCGTTTTACGAAGCCGGCCAGAGGAAGCGGTGCTAGAGGGCGCGTTTGCCATCAACGCTCGAATCAACGTCGTCTTGCCAGCACCATTGCGGCCGCGCAGTTCAATAGCTTCGCCTTCGCGCAAATCGATATTAATACCTTCAAACAAAATCCGCTCATCGAAACCTAGCGCCAAATCGCGAGCTTCGACAAGCTTGCGCTGCGAACGCATAGCGCCGTCTCGCATATTCAAACGAATATTGCGAGCTTTGAATTTTTGATAGCGATCAGCTACTTTATAATCCAATTGCGCTACATTCTCTCTGTCAATCCAAAAAGTCGGCTTGTCGATTTTCTCCAGTTTCTCTAGCTCGGCCGCCGCTTGGTTCTCGCGCCGCTTGAATTGCGCGATCGTGCCAGGATCGCGAGCTTTTTCCTTCAGGCGGCGAAATTGCAGAACTTTGTCGCGCAAATTAGCCATCCGCCGGTCGGTTTGTTCGTAATCCTGCATGGCATTGCCTGTTGCTGAGGCATTTTGGCGCAAATAATCATCATAATTACCGCGATAACTCGCTGACGCGCCATCGCGCAGCTCGACAATTCGATCAACCTCTGCCAGCACATCGCGGTCATGGGTGATGATCAACATCGCTTGGCGGCCACTTTTCATCCAATCAATAAACTGCTTCTTAGCAATATAATCCATATGATTAGTCGGCTCATCAATCAATGCTAGATCCGCTTGCGCATGCATGATTTTCACAACTTCGACCAAGCGTTTCTGCCCGCCGCTCAAAGCCGCCAATTGGCGCTCGCCAAAACCTTCCATCTGGAAATTTTTCAGCTCCTCAGCCACCAGTTCTTCAACGCGATAAAAATCCTTCTGTCCAAAGCGTTCCAACGCCTGGCCGTACTCCTCGATCTTGCGCATATCGCTACCCATCGCCGCTGGATAAGTCGTCAAAATGTGCCGCAGCCGCGCATATTCCGGCAGCCCGCGCAAGATATATTCTAGCACTGTGACATCGCCCAAACTATGATGTTCCTGCGCCGTCGCTACAATCGTGCTGCCGCGCCGAAAAACAGCCGATCCTCTGTAGTCGCTATCCGTCCCCGCCAACATGCCAAATAGCGTCGATTTGCCAACGCCATTACGACCAACCAGCCCGACTTTCTCGCCGTCATTGACGCTGAATTTAACGCCGCTCATCAACTGCTTATCGCCAAAACTTTTATCGGTAATGTGAACATCGGCTATCATTCATTCTATTGTAACAGAGAGCAACCCCGGGCACTATTGTATTTTAATCATAAATGTTGTATAATATAAGCCTTAAACCTGTTATAATTAACATATGTCTAAGAAATCTAGCGCTAAGACAAAAAAGCTAGCTATGCAGACGATCGTTAACCGTCGAGCGCGGTTTGATTATGAGCTTGGCGATGAAATCGTAGCAGGCTTAAGTTTAACCGGACTCGAAGTGCGAGCAGCCAGGGAAGGCCACGTCCAGCTCAAAGGCGCTTACGTCACTATTCGCGGCGGCGAGCTGTGGCTTAACAACGCCAGTTTTTCGCTGCGGCAAAACGAGCGCGGCCAACCAAATGCGCGAACTGTCGACACCAGTGCACGCAAATTGCTAGCTAGCCGCCGCCAAATCGACCAATTAGCTGCTCGCAAAAAAGAAGGCTTTACTATCGTTCCAACCAAACTGCTTACTAGCGGACGCTATATCAAATTAGTCATTGCTCTAGGCAAGGGCAAGAAACGCTACGACAAACGCCAAGCTATCAAACAGCGCGATCTAGAACGCGAACACAGCCGCATTTTGCGCAAATTTTAGCTGCGCCGAATACACCGAGTCTCGCGCCCTGAACCGCCACTATTCTTCTTCAAGTACTTGATGTGACGAAATCAAACTTTCGTATAATTCAACCATCTTTTTGGCCATCGCCGTCGAATCAAACTTCTTGGCAACACTCAACGCGCCGCGCGACAACTCCTCGATTTTCTCTGGGTGCGCGAACAGATCATTAAATGCTTTTGCGAAATCTTTGCCCTCAATACCATCAGTCAAGACAGCGTTGCGCTCAGTCAAAGCCTCGGTCATTCGTTCGTCGCAGTAAACAATCGGCAAACCGCTAGCCGCCGCCTCTAGAAAAGTCATCGGCTGGTTGTCAAAATGATACGACGCCAGCGAGAATACGTCAGCTTGCTTGAGCATCGCCGCCACCTCATCGCCCGAACGCATACCAGCGAAAATTACTCGATCGCCGACGCCCAACTCCTCAACGCGCTGCCTAAGCTCCTCTTCATACGGGCCGCCGCCAACCAAGACCAGCTTGACTTTTTTATCGCGGATATGCGGCATAGCCTCTATCAAAGTCCGCTGGCGCTTCTCTGGACTCAGCCGCGCCACTGAAATGATAAACTTCTCACCAGGACGCTTTTTAATTGGTGAATCAGCCGCCGACGCTTTCTTATAGCGTTTGGTGTCAATACCGTTTGGAAAAACGTAGCATGGCACCGTCAAGCCGCCATCTTCGATCAGCATCCGCTCGAGGTGTTTCGACGGCGCAATACAAGCATCGCACTTATTAGCAAACGCCGCCATCAGCCGCCAGCCCTGGCGCGACATGATGTCTTTGATAGTACTTTTGCTCATTGAGCGCAGCTGCTCGCGCGAGGCTTTCGGCAAAATCGGCCTTGTTCGCAACACTACCGGAAACGCCGCTGTCGCCGCAATCAAGCCGGAGGTCACCATAAACGGATAATCATTAACTAATTCAACATAAAGCGTGTGAATGGTCGTCACATGCGGTATATTCTGCCGCTTAGCAACGCTGTGCGCCAGTACGCCCATATAAAATTGCATTTGGCTATGCACGATATCAAACTGGTATTCATCGAGCTTCCTGGCTAGGCCAGGGTAAATAACCGCCATTTCACGTTTATCAAAAACATAATTCTTGGCTGATGGCAAGCGAATGACGTGATCGTCGTGGTCTTCGTAGCCTTCGCATTTTGGCGCTACCACGAAGACCTCATGCCCGAGCGCCTCCAAAGCCTGTTTATAGTTCAAGGTCGATGTTGCCACGCCATGCACCGATGGCAGGTAATCATCAATAAAAAAAGCGATTCTCATAACTAATTCCTATTATACCATGGCGCGCTAACTACGCTAAACGTCAGGATAAGAGTCTACCGCTTCAAACTGCAAGATATGGCCGGCAGCCGGATCAATTATAAACTTCGCTGTCGGCAGCAAATCCTTCATAATACCCTGCGTTTTTGGAGTAATAATATTGTCTTCGCCGCCAATTATAATAGTTACATCATAATCACTAGGTACGCCCTCAATATAAGGATTTTTCTGATATAGCAGCGTCGTCAATGCATTAGATTTTTTAAGCGTCGTAGTGGACTTTTTGTATTTTTCAGACTCGCCAAGCCATTGCCAGGCATGCTGGCGCTTGGTCTTCAGAACGCATGCCATCCGAATCTTCTGTCCAAGCATGCAGTTGTAGGCTTCCCAGGTAATCTTTTCGGGCAAATAGCTAGAAAGCACCTGCAAGGTATCAGCTAACCGCGATTGATCTGGCGTCGGGCAAGCCATAATGACTTTGGTATTTTTCGGGATTTTTTCGGTACGCAGCGCATGATAAACTATTGATGAAGAATACGAGTTGCTGACAATCAAATCCGGCGTCCGGCCGAGCCGCGCCAAGTCTTCCACAAGCCAATCAGCTAAATCATCGTAAGTGTTCAGCGACGGTTGCACCGACCCGCCATGCCCTGGTAAATCTATCGCGTACACCGCATAGCCAAAATTGACGTACCGCTCGGCTAACGGCACCATATCGATCTTGCCGCCAGTCACGCCGTGAAAAAGTATTACCGCTTTATCAGCGCTAGTATTACACTCAAACCAGCAAACTCCGCCAGCCGTCTTTTCTTGGCAGCCGAGTTTTTCGTAAATTTGCTTTAATGTTGGAATTTCATCCATGATAACAATTATACTACTTTATAGTCTCTTGCTATAATACATTTATGAAATCTCTTTCTGTAGCGCTAATTATTGACGACAAGTTTCCATCGTCAAGCGGCGTCAGCCGGTCTGTCCAAACGCAAATCGAGGAACTAACGTGTCTGGGCCATAAGGTCACGCTTCTCGCGCCGCACGCCAGCCTAGCGGCGCCAAAGCAAGCAAAAACCATTCCCATCAAATCTTTCCGTCTGCCAGGCCTGCCAATACACACGCGGATATTATGTGCAACCAATCGTGCAGCAAAAATTATCAGCCAGCAACACCGCTTCGACCTTATTCATAGCCAAACAGACACTGGAGCCTTGCTGCTAGCCGCCAAAATCGCTCGCCAGCAACATATACCGCACATTCACACTTTTCATACCAATATCGCCGGATCGCACACCGTACCGATACCGACATTTTTTGCTAGCATTGGCTTTAGGTTATACGCGTTAAATGTAGCAGCAATCCATAAGCGGCGACCGCAAAAACACGCTAA
>JABCOE020000077.1 GCA_013333795.2 Candidatus Saccharimonadota bacterium
CCACCCAGAACTAGTGAGAGCGCAAAAATTAGGCATTTACACAGCTAAGCGCGACGAGCTGCTGCGCTACATTATGAGCGAGAAGAATCTCAAGATGATCGCTATTGCTGGCACTCACGGCAAAACAACAACTACCGGTATGATGATTTGGGTGCTGCGCCAACTCGGCGTCCCAATCAGTTATTCAATTGGCACCACTATCAGTTTTGGGCCGAGCGGGCACTACGCGCCGAACAGCGAATATTTCATATATGAGTGCGATGAATTCGATCGCAACTTCTTGCATTTCAGCCCATACCTTTCGCTGATTACTTCTATTGATTACGATCATCCAGATACATACCCAACTCAAGCCGCTTATACCAGAGCTTTCCAACAATTTCTCGGACAAAGCGAACTATCTATTCTCTGGAAGAAGGACACCCTTACCGGTCTAGAACCAGTCAATAAATCTTGGGTGCTCAAAGACGAGGAAGTTAAAAGTTTTCGCATTCCAGGCTGGCATAATCGAGCCAACGCCACGCTGGTTGCCAAAGCCTGCGAGCGGCTAAAGCTGGGTAATCCTGATATTGTGAAGGTGGCCGTCGAGAACTTCCCTGGTACGCAGCGGCGAGTTGAGCGTTTGGCGCCTGGGCTGTACTCCGATTATGGCCACCACCCAGCCGAAATTTATGCCACGCTGCAAATGGCGCACGAGATATCCCGTGAAGTAACTCTCGTTTACCAGCCGCACCAAAATGTCCGCCAGCACGAAATTCAATCAATGTACACAAATGAGGTTTTTCGCTACGCTGACAGTGTATATTGGCTGCCGACATATTTGACACGCGAGAATCCGGATTTACCGATACTGACGCCTGCAGACTTAACCAAGAACCTCACCCGTCCCGAAGTACATATTGCCAGCCTCAACGATGATTTGTGGAAGTCTATCATGCTTGACCGCGAGTTAGGCAAACTAGTCCTCTGCATGGGCGCTGGCACCATTGACGAATGGCTGCGACAGCATCTGAAGATTTAGAACTTTACCGATTATCGCCACTGCCATGCAGTTGGCCGCGCTGCTGTCGGCTGGCTAGCTTTTCGTTATTAAGCCGCGCCACTTCTTCCAAGCTAGACCCGAGCAAATGAGCCGCCGAATTGACATACCACAGCACGTCGCCCAGTTCTTTGATAATTTCTGCGCGATCATCGGCAGTTAGTTTGCCCTGCTTATCGCGGATTAGCTTTTTGAACTTCTCCATCACCTCGCCCGACTCGCCGGCCAAACCTAGTATTTGCGCCATCAAATCAGCGCTAATGTCGCCGTAGGCGTGATCGCTAGTTAGCGTTGAAATAGCTTTTTGCGAATAATCTTGAAAATTCATGTTCCCCTCCTGTTTGTATGTATTATAACAGTAATTACCAGCCGTGGGCTATCTGATGATAGCCTGATTATTCGCTTTCGCGAGGGTTTGGGTCTGGATTATATTTGCCTAAACGTTTAGCCAGGTCGTCTACTTCTTGTTGAAATTCTGGATCTTCAACTGTCGCTTTAGCATGTTCTCTAGAAGCCTCCCTCATAACAGCGCCCATAGTCTTACCAGTAACAAGCGCTATCTCTCTTAATTCTTCAAATTGTTCTTCTGTCATAGAAACAGTGACAGTGCGCCCACCTTCACCCACCGGCGGACCCGAATACCATTCAGTAGGCCCTCCTATATCTCCTGTAATTCCATAACCTTCCGGCGCTTTTTCAATAACCATAGCATTCCTCCTTTCGCTACCAGAAAATCATATCGTACCGCTGCTGCCGATTCCAGACAAAATGGTTGATATTTTATGACAATTTTATAATTTATGCTATATTACAGATATGGATTTTTCGATTATTGGCTTGTCTATTCGTGACAAACGCGTATATGAGGCGCTGCTGGCAATTCCTAACAGCTCGCTGCGAGCCGTCGCAGAAACCACAAATATCAACCGCGGCAGCGTCTATGAATCCATCAAAAGCCTGCGCGCAGCCGGACTAGTCAACAGCGTCACCCAAGGCAAGCAACTGCGCTACCGCGCCGAGGATCCAGCCATTTTGGCAGAAATTTTACACGAGAAGCAGCAAGCTTTGCAGACAGCTGGACAACAGCTTGATCAGTACATTATCCGCCTGCGAACCGCAAACAAAATCGCCGAGACCCGGCATATGGCGGCATTTTACGAGGGCGACGAAGGCTTGGCAAATATTTTGCGCGATATATTAAGTACCTGCCGCCTGCAAAAGGTTAGCCTGTACCGCGTAATTTCTTCGCCGCGCGTCAGCCGCTATCTGTACAACAATTTTCCGAATTTTAGCCGCGAACGCGCCAAACGAAATCTACGGGTACGCGTCTTGCGCTACGCCAAGCCCCTGCGCATAACGACAGGCTTAGCGGACAGCCGCTACTTAGCCGGACCAAAACTAGATGACGGCTGCTACACAATATTGTATGCCAGTAAAATGGCTATTATTACTCTGGACAAATATAACTCTATGCACGGGGTAATTATCGACAACGCCAGCCTGGCCTCGGTGCAAACGCGCTTGTTTGACATTGCTTGGCAGGGTGCTAGCGAGGGCTAACCCGCTTCCACTGGCACGATAACACAGCATCAACGCGTAGTCTTCACAAAATTAATCGCCTTGCCCTCGTTCAGCCATCGCTGCTCGTATGTCGTCATGATTTTGTACTCGTCGTCCAGAGATGATTCGTGCAGGGCAAAGCTCAGTTCTGTAATTTGCCATTTTTCTGCCACCAATTGCTCCAAACTCCAACAAAAAAAGTCGCGGTCGTCGTGTTTGAAAAGCAGCTCGCCGCCAGGCTGCAATAATTGCGCGTAACGGCGCAAAAAATACGGATGCGTCAACCGCCGCCCGGCAGCCCGCTTTTTCGGAAACGGATCAGGAAAAGTCACCCAAATATTCACTAGCGTCGACAAAGCGAACAAATCGCCAATTTGGTCGGCGCGCGCCCGGATAAAATAGATGTTATCCAGGTCTTTTTCTAACGCAATGTAAGCGCCTTTTTGCAAACGGTCAGCCTTAACGTCAATCGCCACAAACAACTTATCTGGATAACGCGCTGCTAATTCGACGCTAAACAAACCAGTACCAGCGCCAACCTCCAGCCTGGAGACGCCCGGCTGGCGCTGCCGGTAAAAATCGCGCCATTCGTCAAGCTCAAAGCAATTCTCGGCGTTATGGAACTTGGCAAATTTGTATTTTTTGCGCTTGCGAACAATAACAAAATCGTCAGGATTGAGCAGTTCGCTCACTAGTTTGAAGCCTCTCCGCTTGGTGCTGTTCCCGATGAACGTTCATTAAAGACTTGAATTGAACTATCTGATAGCGCCTCGCCACCAAAACTGGTCGATGCAGCCGCACGTTTGGCGTGTTTGTCGTATACATTTTTAAAATCTTTGATAGTTTTTTGATCAATCTCCCCTTGCGCCGAGAAACCTTTTTCAGTTTCTTCGCTAGCGCCGGCCTGTTTCTGCACAGAGCTAAAACCTGGGCGACTCAAATCGACTTGTGCTGCACCGCTGGTGTTATACATCTCTAAAGCTACCGCCACCATGACGAGCGATATTATAATTACACAGACCAGCATAGCCGCAAAGCCGCACCGCTGACAAATATGATCAGCCCGCTTTTTCAGGCGAGCACGAGCGTGAAGTCTAGTCATTACTACCTCCTTGACTACTCAAACCCGCTTTTGACAAATCTAATTTGTCGATTTGTGAGCTATATTGCTTAATTAGCTTTTCGAGTTCGACTACTGCTTTTCGTACATCACCGCGATAATAACGCGCTCGTTCAATATCCATATAAAAGTCTGCTGGCTTATCTTGGCAATCCGTCTGGGCTATATGCGACATTATCTGCTCGTAACGCTGATAAGAGTTGCGAAATTGTCCGATTTGATGGTCGAAATCGACGGGTGTTTTGGTTAAGTCGATGCCGTTGAGCTTATTGAGAGCAATACGGCTATTCATCGGCGCCATCAGTTTGGTAGAAATTGCATCATATTCGCGGCCGAGGTTGATGCGTACCAAAGCGTCGTTAGCACGAATACGCTCCAAAACAGCTTTGGTCGTCGCACAATTACTGCGCACCAAATTAAGCTGCCGCTCAGTCAATAGAGTCATAGTTGGACCTTCGGCGCTAACCGTTGGAGCATAAGCGACATAGACTAACGCACACAATATAATAAGGCTTCTTTTCATTACGTATTATTATGGCGAAATATTCCCAGACGGTCAAGTCTACGTGTTAAGCTGCTAATTTATAACCTGCAAGTCACCTGCACCAACCCGACGCTAATTTACATCTTTAATACTAAAACCAAACTTACCAGCGACAAGCGCAATATTCGGCTTACCAAATTCATCTGCTAGCGCCTGAAATTTGGCTTGTTTATCGCTGCCAAATTTTTGCACCAGATTATAATACCACTCAAATGTGCAAAAATATGGAGGCTCTTTGGGCGGTTTGCTTTTGGAATGAAATTTGTCGGCGTACATTAGCAGCCGCTCCTCGGGCGTGTTAGCGGTATAGTCGGCTGTCCAAAAGCTGCGCCGCAATTGCGTCAACCACTTGGCAGTGAGTGTAAATCAACGCAAAATCAGCATCAGTTTTGGCGTATTTTTTGTGCAAGTTTTTGATTTGAGTATCGGTTGGTAGTTTCGTTTTAATCATATACTTATTTCGCAGACTAGTCTATTTATCAAATTTTAATTCCGCAAGTTTCTCGATGTCTATACCGATATTCTGGTATAAATCAGAGGTGCTTTTCGTTATCAAATCGCTTTCAGCAAAACCAAGCAGCGCTGCCGTTTTTACCACTTCTGCTACGCTGTTCGCTTCTATTTCGACATATGGCTTTAACTTCGGCCAGCGGTCGATGACAACCTGAACACCGTCGAGGTCGTATTCTTGGCGTTTGTTTTCTTGATAACCGCGCGGTTTAATGCCAATTTTTGCTAATATTTCCAGTGTCGTTTCCATATCAGACACTTCAACTTCCCACTCATGAGTACCATCAATAGTGTCGGCAGTTATTTCTTTGACGGTCAAAGTCGCCTGTTTCCCATCAGAGCGCAATCGCACCCAGCGATCTGGCACCGCTGGCATCGTATCAAATACGTAACGGCAAAAATTATAATTACCGACTTCCTTAGCGCCGAGACTTGTCAACTTTTCTATGATATCGGCGGGATCAACATCATATATTTTTGCTTCGTATTCTATGTTTGACACGAAAATCCTTTTAAATCCTCACATCGCCGTCTAAACTAACATAATTCTTAGCGCCGCTGCGATACATGGCGGAAGGCTTATTTTTGGCGTCAAATTCATATTTCATCAATTCGCCAAAATAGCTAAAATGATTACCCTTCGCAATTTTTAAGGTGGCGTCATCGACTATTTCCAGCTCCTCAGCCATATTGAACGGTTGCCAGTCATTAGACCATAAACCCCTCAATCCTTTTTCCGTATCAACAATTTCATACACTCCGTAATCGTTAACGAACCGCGCTTCAAACTTTCGACGTTTTTTATCAGAAACGTCACCAAATTGATCAATAATTCCTAATATCGAATTTGCGACTATTCCTGGCGCTGTATCATACGCGTTCGCCAGCACCGAAACAGTTATTCCGTCGTCTATCCGCGACCGGGTGCGGCCGACAAATCCTGGATAACCGCCGCTATGACCGACGAGCCGCTTACCATCTTTAGCTTTTGCGATATCAACACCCAATCCGTAACTTCCTGCGTTTGCTTCGTCGGCGACTTGCCATGATGGGCGCTGCATTTCCCTTTTAGAAGTATCGCTCAATAGTTTGCCTGAGCCGACTTGCAGAGCAGCAAAGAATTTCACCAAGTCATGTGCTGTTGAGCAAAATCCCGTGGCTGGCTGCAATACACCAGTTGTGATGTGCTGAAACGGACGGCGCTGCTGGCGTAAATCAAACCTACTATAGCCAGTTGCCATACGAAGTTCTGGCGAATATTCCGTGGTGGTTTGTTTCAAATCAAGTGGCGCGATAATGTTTTCCGTCACAAAATCAGCGTACGATTTGCCGCTAGCTTGCTCAATTACCAAACCCAGCAAGCCAAAACCAAAATTGGAATACTTGAATTCGGAATTTGGTTCGAATACTAGCTCCGATTGCATGATTTGCTTCTTGAATTCGTCTTTATCTGGAAAATCTCCTTGGAACTGCCAAAAGCCTGACGCCTGACCGTCGCGAATCACGCCCGCCGAATGGCTCAACAATTGACGCAAGGTTACGTCATGCCAACGCTGGTCGCTATGCTGCGCCAGCCACGGTAGATGTGTCGTAACTGAATCATCAATGCGCAACTTGCCATGCTCCTGCAGCTGCATCACGGCCGTGGCAGTAAATGTTTTTGATTGTGAAGCAACGTGAAAAAGGTGATCGGTCGTTAATGTCTCATTATTTTCTATATTTGCCAGGCCATAGACTTTATGAAAAACCACCTCGCCGTCTTTGGCTATCGCCACCGTAAATCCCGGCCAGCGCGCCCACTGGCTGCGCAGCATTAGCCATGAGTCAATAAATTTCAGTGTTCGTTTGGGAATTGATTTCATAGCCTGCTTGTACCTCCTAAAATATTACGCTTCTTGCGGCCACCACTTCAGCACAAAATCCCGGTAGCCTGGCGCAATTTTGTCAGTAGCTTCGACTTCTGTTCGCGTCAGCCAAACTATACGCTCCTCGCCTCCATCACACGCTCGGTCCGGTATTTCGATGTTACCGTCAACCATGGCCGTGTAGCCAAGAATAATTTTATGATCTTTGACGGCACTACCTCGCGGATAGCGCATATAGAAATCAGCTGGCGTCGCATCAATTGTGATACCCAGCTCCTCGCGCAGCTCTCGCTCTAGCGCCACGTCAGGCGTTTCGCCAGCGTCAATATGTCCGCCCGGCAAGCCAAAGCCATCATCGTGCGGATAATACATCAGTAGCACACGCTTGCCGTCGCTGCTATACAGCGCTACTTTTACGCTAACTTCGTGTCGATCGTACATTGCGCTCATAATCCCAATTCCTTTAGCTGCGCTGGATCAACC
>JABCOE020000078.1 GCA_013333795.2 Candidatus Saccharimonadota bacterium
AATGCTATCAACGAGCAATTACTGCACGAAATCCGTAGCGACATCATCAATAAATCTAATTGCTTGCCGCTGGCCGACAAATTATTATCAAACCAGAAAACCGCTTGGCCGTATGTCAAATTGCTGATAGCGCTTGGTTCTAATACAAATGTTTCTAATTCTGATGTTTCTGCGGCGTCAACGCCAGTGCAGCCAGAATCAGCGCAACCAATGACTGTGAATGAACCAGCACCCGTTTACGCGCCGCAGCCAGCTAGCGATACTCCGCAAAAAAAGAAGAAAAATGTCCGGCCAAATCAAACAGCTAATTTTGACTGGTCAAAATTTCTCGAGGCTGTTCACGCAAAATCCACTGGCGCCTATAGTTATCTCGCGAAAAGCGGTTACGAATTAGACGATCAGCAGTTAACGATTTTTACTGGTAAGAAATTTGCTAAAAATCAAATCGAAAAGTCGCTGCCAGTGCTTGCTGGCGCTCTACAGGCACAAAAGCTTGACCGTGAAATTATCATCAGCGCTAAGCCAAAACCGCCAAAAGATAGCCAAACCGCCGCCGTTCTTGATATTATGGGCGGAGGAGAAGAGGTGAATTTGTAATGCCCAAGCAAAAAGAAGTCGCTGCCAAAATACCGCCGCAGAGTATCGACGCCGAGATGAGCTTGCTCGGAGCAATTTTGATTGACGACGACGTGCTAGCGGATGTCAGCGAGACGGTAAAACCGCAAGATTTTTACGATAAACGGCACCAGCTGATTTTTAAAAGTATGATGCGCTTATATGAGCAGCACAAGCCAGGCGATCTATTGACTCTAACCGAGGAACTCAAGAAAACGGATAATTTCGAGACAGTTGGCGGCTCGACGTACTTAACCGAACTAACTAACTATGTACCTACGGCTGCTCACGCTGTTAGCTATGCTGAAATCGTTGCTCAGAAAGCTGTCCGCCGGCGCCTGATCAAAGCTAGCGGCGAAATCAGCGAGCTAGGATTCGACGAAGAAACCCCAACCCAAGAAATCCTCGAAAAAGCCGAAGCTGAGCTATTCAACGTCTCTGACCAAACGATTAAGCAAGACCTAGTCAGTATCGAAACTATCCTCGACGAGAGTTTCTCGCGTATCGAGGAGTTGCACCGCAATAAAGGCCAGCTGCGCGGTATCCGCACCGGCTATCAAGACCTCGATAATATGACAGCTGGCTTACAGCGCAGCGACTTGATTATCTTGGCAGCGCGGCCAGCTATGGGCAAGACGGCGTTTGTGACTAACTTGGCATACAATGTGGCGACTATTGCTAAACTGCCAGTGCTGTTCTTTAGCCTCGAGATGAGCAAGCAGCAGCTAATCGACCGCATGCTGGCCGATGCTGCTGGCGTTGATAGTTGGAACATTCGGCCCGGCAACCTCAGCGATGACGACTTTGCAAAGATTAGTGAAGCCATGGGCGAAATGGCTGAAGCGCCGATTTATATTGATGACACGCCAGCGCTCAGCGTTCTCGGTATGCGCACCAAAGCCCGCCGAATCGCGCATAATCAAACGCTCGGGTTAATTGTCGTCGACTATCTGCAGTTGATGCAGGCTAATGGTAATTACAACGGCAATCGCGTCCAAGAAGTTAGCGAAATTAGCCGCGGTTTGAAGATTATTGCTCGCGAGCTGAATGTACCAGTGATAGCGCTTAGCCAGCTTAGCCGGTCGGTCGAGAGCCGTACGCCGCCAATTCCGCAGCTGGCTGACCTGCGCGAATCGGGAAGTATCGAACAAGATGCTGATATTGTTACCTTCATTTATCGCCCTGGCTATTACGAACCAGACAACCCAGATGTCGCCAATATTACCGACTTAATCATTGCCAAGCACCGTAATGGCCCGGTTGGCAAAGTCCAATTATACTTCCATCCAGAGCGCCTGCGGTTCATGTCGCTCGATAAGCGCCACGAATAATCTCTCGCGTGATATAATCATAATTAGTATGCGTAAACCTGCGGACTATACTTTATATAAATATCGCTATATTTTGAGTTATTTTTGCATCGCCGTACTTTTGGTGGCAGTGCTATGGATCGGCGTATTGTATACTCCTGGCGGTTTGCGCGAGCAAGAAATCAAATCTGTTAGCCAGGCTAGTATGTTGTCGCGCCAAACTCTTGAGCCGTCGATGGTGGTAAATCTACCGTATTATCTACTGCAGCGGCTATCAATTTTTGTGTTTGGTGTCAGCGAATTTTCGATTAAACTGCCGTCAATTGCGCTCGGCACCTTGACGATGCTAGGTATCTTTATGTTGATTCGCGCTTGGTTCAAGCCTAATGTTGCTGTCATCTCGACAGTCGTATTGGCGACTTCGACGCATTTTCTGTTTCAGGCGCAAGACGGTACGCCCGGTATTACCTTTAGCGCTGTTGCGATATGGCTGATGGTCGCGGGCATGTATGTAACGCGCGGCAAGCATTTTCATACATTCTGGAAAGTGCTTGGCGGCGTATTGATGGGCGTCGCGCTTTATTTGCCGATGGGTGTATACCTGGACTTAATTATAATTATCGTGGCTCTGGTTCATCCGCATATCCGAGCGATTATCAAGCGGCTGCCCAAGAAAAAACTACTTATTGCGCTGTTGGTCGGCTTAGCTGCGATGGCGCCGCTAGTTTATGCCTTAATATTAGAACCAAAAGGCATTGGTAAAATACTACTCGGTTTGCCGCCAGACTTCGCTCATATCAAAACTAATGCGCTGCTTTCGAGCCTTAGCTTGTTTGGTTTTGCTGCTACCGATAGCGCTGCTGACGGTCTGCTGAGGCCAGCTTATGCTATGCCGTTGACGGCTATTGCTTTACTAGGTTTTTGCCGCCTGGCAGCCACGCATTATACAGCGCGTAGCTATGTTACTATCTTGATGAGCTTGGTTATGGTACCGCTCGCCTTGCTTAATTATAACAATCAGTATGCAGTATTTGTTCTAATGGTGATTGCAGTTGCTACTGGCTTTGATTTCTTGATTCGCTACTGGTATCGGCTATTTCCTTGTAATCCATATGCTCGCGTTGCGGGTTTGTTACCATTAAGCGTACTAGTCAGCGGATTAATTTATATCAGCGTTAACCAATATTTTAACGGATATACGTACAACCCGGCTGTTGTTCGCGCCTACAACAGTGACCTATCGCTAGTTAACACCCAATTGCAGCACCAAAAAAGCATGACACTCTTGGCTGATGCGGATGAGGCGCCTATTTATAATCTAGCCGCTCACTACAATAAATCCTTGACGGTTGCTACCGAGCTTAATCCTGAAGCAACCCAAACGGTGGCGACACGCGCCGCCCGCCGCAAGATTCCGAAAGACTGGCAGCTAGAGAGTATTATAACGAACGCTCGTACCCAAAATGGTGACCGGCTCTATGTCTACAAAAAATTGCCGTAATAAGTTATAATTGGTAGAGTTAATTTCTGAAGAAGGGGAGTCAAAATGGCCTTGAATCAAATGAAAATGTTGAATGATTTGCGCAAAGCGCAGAAAGCTTTAGCCAAAGAAATCGTCGAGGTTGAGGCGGGCGATGGTGCGGTCATCGTTCAAATCACCGGCGAGCTCAAGATCAAATCAATTAAAATTAATCCAGAATACGTTGATCTAGATAATATCCACCAGCTTGAACACTGGATTGAGATTGCTATCCGCGACGGTATGGCTAAAGCACAAGAAATTGCTGCCGAAAAGATGAAACCGCTGATGGGCGGGCTAGGAAGTCTCGGATTATAAACTAATGGCACTATTGCCAAGCGCGCTTGAGCGTGTTATTGAGGAGTTGGGTCATTTGCCAGGCGTTGGGCCGCGGACGGCTGAGCGCTATGCTTATTTCTTGCTAAAAAACGATTCTCGCACTACCGAAGCGCTAGCGAATGCTTTGCGGCAGCTGCACGCGCAGGTCAAAAGTTGTCCGAAAACTTTCGCGCTAATTGACGCTGACCAGGAAGTCTCGCCCTTGTATAGCGATCCGAAACGCGATCGCCAGCTAGTTGCTGTTGTTGAAGAACCGCTAGATATAGTGGCGTTAGAACGCACCGGGCAATTCCAGGGCACTTATCACGTATTGGGCGGAACGATTTCGCCGATTGACGGCGTCGGGCCAGAACAGCTTCATATACCTGAGCTATTGCAGCGATTGCGCGACGATAGCGTCGAGGAAGTCATTATTGCTACCAACGCTAGCGTCGAGGGCGAATCAACGGCGCTATTCATCCAACGCCAAATCAAGGAATCGCACCTAGCTACCAAAGTTTCACGTTTAGCTCGCGGCATTCCTGTGGGCGTCGATCTAGAGTATGCCGATCAAATTACCCTCGGGCACGCGCTGGAAGGGCGGCGGTTTTTGTAAAAAAAGAAAATAGCCCGCCGAAAACGTGCTCAAGCCGGAAACTGGATTTCAATCCAGCAGACGCTAAAATGTGAGTCTCGAACCGAATTGAACAATTTTCAGCGAGCTATTTTCTCGAGCGGGACTATAACCCTACTCACTGTCCTGCTTGCGCAAGTAGCGCATGAGCAGGATGTATACGATGACGGCCCCGGGGACAGCGATAGCCGTCCCGATGACCAAGCACGCCACATCGGACATGCCGATGTGGCGGAGAATAACGCCAACGGCAATGCCGATACTGATCGGCACTGCCGCAAGGAATCCAATTGCCATGGCGCGGTCTCCCATTTTTTTTCACCTCCTCTCGAAGCGTGCTCAAAGCAAAGAGCGACTTCTTCGCCCTTTTGGTAACTTTGAGCGAAAAGTTAATATAAATTATATCAATATTAGGACAAAAAGTCAAATTTTCCGTAAAACTACATTGTGCTTTGTAACTTTACTTACATAAAAAGGCGGCAGATCCAGTTAGTTATATTATATGAGTTCGTTAGTTTTACTTTTCTAACTTTTTCTTCTGCTTTGACTTTACAATTGGCGAAGCAACAGCACAGCCAATCGCGCCAAATATCGATACGACGGCGATTTGGCGCATGATATATTTGCCTCTGCCGAACGGGCCTTCTTCCCACACCATATGAGCTTTCAAGCTCTCTGAAGTTATCGGGCAATTTTTCTTGGTGTCTTTGAACCCGGAACTTGGCTGGCCGTTTTTGACGCAAACGTATTCTGGTTCTGGTCCGGACGGTGGTATGCAGCTGACAGCAATTAATACTGCCGCAATAGTCGCAAGCGATCCAGCAATAATTAATAGTAATTTTGGCGTTTTCATAAAACCTCCTCAATTTAACAAAGCTTACAGATATTGTAACACGAGGTTTACCTGTTAATAATTTTTAACCTGCCATGTCAAGCAAATCGCAATTACACTAAACCTATATTGACTGAATGAGTTGCTGGTAAATGCCGTGCGTCTGTCTAATTCTTGCTATTGATACCGATTCGTTTACGGTGTGCGCCTGATCGAAATCGCCAGGACCGTAGATGACCGTATCTGCGCCAATGGCCTGGAAGAACGCTTGATCGGTGCCGCCGTAGCTGACTGCTGTCTCAGCTTCTGGTAGCAAGCGCTGCATGGTTTTCAAGATTTTGGCGTTTGTATCGCACAAAGCAGACGGCACAGGCGTAGCGGGATGCCGCCATGTGCAATTGTAGCGGGCAGCTATCTTGTCAACCCACTTCTCAAAGTCTGCGTCCAGGGGCGGCGTGGTGCGGATATCGACCATCACAGAGCTGATACCGGCTGTTTTGTTGTTAGAGTATGACCCTGCAGGTTCAACGCGCGTTGGCGTGAAGCTAGGAGCACCCAAAATATCGTGGCTATATGCGGCATGAAGCTGCTCGCGAATCTCTGGCAAATCATTCAGGAACGACACCACGGCTGGCAGCGAACTATCGTAATAAGCGCTCTCTTGCGAGGCGTGGCTTGATGTGCGCTCAAAGATAAATTCAACAAACTTGTTGCCGCGATGTCCGATCTCGATGCGATTATCCGTCGGTTCGGCGATGGCGCAGCTAACCTCCTCGTACTGTGTCTTTTCTGAAAAATACTTCGCAAAATCAGCCGACCCAGCACCATCAACCTCTTCGCTAGCAACGGCGACGCACCACACATCAAGATCATCGCGCCGGTTATTTGCGTATTCGGCGGCGGCTATCATTTGTAGAGCGACGCCAGCTTTCATGTCGGTGGCACCCAGACCATACAGCCGGCCGTTCATAACGTATGGTTGCCACGGACTCTGCCGCCAAGCTGACTCATCGCCAGGAGAAACCGTATCAACATGCCCGCACAAAATGAGCGCGCGCTGTGCCGGCTGTTTGCTGGCGCGAATAAGTCCAGTAGTAAAACGTTTCTCGGTAATAACCTTATCGAAATTCACCGATTGCATCCATGACGCGACGAAGTGCAAAATCTCGGTCTCGTTGCCTGATATCGACGGGATGGCAATCAGCTGCTCGGTTAATTCAATAATATCTAGCCGTCTGCGTTTTGCGTCTTGTCCCATACCATTACGGTATCACAACAACCATGCTTTTTGCTACCCTGACCATACAACGGACACTCTTGGCATAATTCCAATGCCTCTGGGGGCACTTCGTCTGCTGATTCTATCTCGCGCCCGCCAAGCCGTTTGGCTATAGGCAGGCTATCTGAATTACAAAATGCATAAGGTGTAATTCCTTCGTCTTGCATTGCCTTAATAATTCTTTCAAATAAAATCGTTCCGACGCCGTGACCGCGTAGGCTATCGTCGACTTTGAGCGAGCCGCCTTCAGACATTAGACGGGCGCCGTGCTTGATTGGTTCCATCGCTCCAACGTACCCGACTATATTGTTTGTGATAAAGTTAGCGTCTATAACGTCTTCGGTTTCAGGCAGCCGCAAGGCTACGATATCAGTATGTTTACTGGTGATATCTGCACCAGATACAAGCAGCATCTGTTTATCGCCTGGGCTGCGGCGGTTGACGAAATTAGCAATCGCTTTTATAGCGGTGGACGCCTCATCGTCGCCTAAGCGCGAAGTTAGCTCACCTAGCGGCATAATTAACAGTTTGATTTCCGCTTCTTTCGACTTTGGAGCGGTGGTGATTACTTCAGCCATATCTTCATATTATAGCATAAATACTATAGAAATACAAGGGCAGCTAATGTGCTAGTGGCGGCAATGAGATATAATAAATGCTATGAATAATAAGCAAACTCCTGAACTTAATAAAGTTAAACTATTGGTTCGTGAATTACTAGGCGGCGACACCTCAGGACACGCTGACGATCATGTCGAGCGGGTAGCGCAGTTGGCTGAGCGGTTTGCCCGCGAATGCGGCGAGCCGGTGGATCTGCAAGAAGTGCTGCTGACGGCTTGGCTGCATGACGTCGACGACTACAAACTAGTCGGCAAGGCGCAGGCAGAGAAATTGACGAACGCAGTAAATATTATGACAGAAGCAAAGGTGGCTGAAGATTTGCGCCGAGCGGTATTGGAAAATGTCGCGGCGATTGGTTATAGCAAACGGCTGAACGGCAGGCAACCACAGCGGCTGGCGGGTCAAATTGTGTCTGACGCTGATATGTGCGATGCTATTGGCGCGGTCGGTATTGAACGGGCGCTGGTCTATGCTTGCCATCACGGCGGGCGGATTTTTGATCCCAAAGTTTGGCCGAATGTTAATCTGGCGGCGCACGAATATAATGCTGACGGCAATACGCATGATACCGACGGCTTCATCAATCACTTTTTTGAAAAGCTGCTGAAACTGAAGGGCTTGATGCTG
>JABCOE020000079.1 GCA_013333795.2 Candidatus Saccharimonadota bacterium
ATCAATGATTATCAACGCCCTGCCGTCGATCAGCTGCTTCGCTTTCACGTTATACTGCTTTATCCATTTCAATGTCAGCACCAGCGCGCACCATATACACAAAATACCGATGTAATCCAAAATCTGAATGCTATTGTTATAAATGACGCCTCCAATGATGCCGCCCAGCACATAATTCTGCACTTGATCGCTGGCAGACGACGGCGACAAATTACCCTTTCCGGAAACGTTGATTATTATGGTCAGCGCGAAAAAGCCAGTCAACAATTTTATTGCTACTAGGATGAATTCATTCATGATTTAATTTTAGCACAGACAGCCGCGCCGCCAACTCCCGCCAAACTGCTGCTGTTAATCCCGCTTTCTCTTCATCAGTCATTTCAGCCAGCGTTTTATTTTTACCGTCTGGCAAAAAGTATTTATCGTAATTGCGCCCGTTGTTGCCGCGTGGTTCTTTTAATAACGCGCCGTGCAGTTTTGAGGTAAAGGTTTGGGGTTTGTTGCCGTCAAAGTAAGTGATTGTACGCTGCGTGTACGCCCGAGCGCCGCCGCCGAGCAGCTGAATTATCCTGTCAATACCGATGGTGTCGAGCGCGTATTTGGTGTAAACGCCGGGAAAGCCGCCCAGCTCGTCGATGAACAGGCCTGAATCCATCACCACCAGCGGACGTTTAAGTAGATCGTAGTACTTTAGCGCCTTATCGACAGAGACGGCTGTTTGGTCGTCGGATTGGATTTCTGGCACGTCGGGCAGGGCTTCGTCTGGCGCAATCAGGTTGACGCCTGTTCCAGCCAGTGCTTGCTTGGCTCCGGCGAGTTTATATTTGTTGGTGGTCGCGTAGGTGAGGTTCATGAGTATAGTGTAACACCTCGCTGTCTTAACCAAACCTTACCACAAACCGCATGCTCCGCCCGTGCGGCGTGAAGTCATGGTCAAGACCCCTAGCGTCTAGCAGCATTTTCACGGTGTAGAGGCCGATGCCACTGCTGTCAGCGTGTTGCTTCGTGGTGGCATTGCTCCGATAAAACGGATCGAAGACATGCTGGAGCTGCTGCTTGGTGAGCGGCCTGCAAGCATTTTCGATGGCCAGTTCGTGCTGGTTACAGGTAATTCTTATCACGCTTCCCGCGTCGCCGTGGCGCACCGCGTTTGATACCAGATTCGAGATGACGTGGCGCATCATGTCACGGTTAGCGCGAATGGTCGTCGGACGGGCGTCAACCGTGAAAGTCATGCCGCGCGTTTTCGCCAGCAGTGTATAATCATCAACCACCTCGCTGATTAGCTTATCAATCCTCAGCCGCTTTTCCTGACGTAAAGCCTGCTCGGCGACGCTGCCAGAGCGCAAAACGTCATTCACCATCGCCGCCAAGCGGTCAACCTGCGCTACCGATTCCGCCAGGTACTGATCACGATTTTTATATTCGCCGATATTCAGCTGCATGTTTTCAAGCATGATCCGGAGGGCTGCTAGCGGCGTTTTCAACTCATGCGAGGCCGCTCGCAAAAACGCGATTTTTTCTTTCTCCAGCTGAGTGATCCGCTTATTTTCATGCTCCAGCGAACGAATCGTTTGCCACAGATTTTGATAGAGCTCATTAATATTTCGCCCCAGCACGCCGATTTCATCACGGCTATTCACTGGGTAGTGCGCGTCCTTTTCCAGCCGCTGCATGGTCGTGGTCACCGCCGCCATCTGGCGAATCGGCCGTGTCACAAAGCGGCTGTAGATGTAAGAAAATATCAACGCCACCAATAGCGAGCCGAGCATGGTATATGGCAATACGTGCAGCGTGGCGAGCTTGGCCTGAGTGACGGGTGCCACGTCGGCCAGCAGCTTGACCGTAATCGCTCGCCCTTGGTTGTTCGTCACACTACCCTGCTGTAAAATCACCGAACGCGGATCGACCGTTTGCCCGTCAGTAATTTTCACCACGCTAGTGTCGACCGATTTACCGCTATCCGTCACGATATTTACGGATTGAAATCCCTGAAAGTACTGGTTGCGCCCGTCAGTCGTCAGCGTGATATTGACGTTTTTCATGGTAGCAAACTCTTGGCTGAGGCGACGTATATCCTCAGTCGATTTACTGTGCAGTTCGGTTGCCAGCGCCGTGAGATTATCTGCCGCCTCGCGCTCTTTTTGTTGCAGGTAAAATTGCGGCATCAAGGTGTAGACCAGGGCATGCACCAGGATGATCAACGCCGCGAATAGGCCGATCGACACTAAAAATGTTTTGGGAAATAATTTAAGCCGCTTCATAGCGATAGCCCACTCCCTTCACTGTGATGATGCAGTCGAGGTGCAATTTCTTGCGCAGGTTTTTGATATAGACGTCAATCACTCGGTCGAACGGCACCTCGTCATCACGCCACAACTTGTCAATGATAGCCTGCCGACTCCAGACCATGTTTGGATTATCCACTAGCAGCTTGAGCAGTTGCACTTCCTTGGGTTTGAGGTGTGCGTCAGTGTCATCATAAAATCCCTGATAAGCCGCGAAATCCACCGAAGCCAGACCGCGCTGCCACAAGGTTTTGGTGGGTTGCTGCTGGCGACGAAGTAAGGCCCTAATTCGCTTTTCCAAAATCACCAGCGAAAACGGCTTACTCATATAATCATCCGCCAGCTCGTCAAAACTGGCAACTTGCGTCGGCTCATCGTGCAGTGCCGTCAACATCAGTACCGGCACGTCGCTGGTCTGGCGAATTTGGTGCAGCGTCTCAATGCCGCTCATCCCCGGCAGCATAATGTCAAGGATAATCACATCCGCCTCAGTAAATTTCTTTAGCGCCTCCTCGCCGCTGGGCGCCGTCAACACCATAAAGCCGCGCTGGCGGAGGAACTGCTCGGTGCCAGTGCGCACCGTTGGCTCGTCTTCGACGAGAAGAATCTGTGATTTTGTTAAGTTATCCATGTTTAGTTAATCTTAGTGGCTATTCCTCTCTCATATCCTGAATCGGGCTGCGTCTAACATTGCGGATTAGCGGCAAGACGACGCTGAGTAAACCCGTAACAAGACATGCCGTTATTATAGCAAGTAGTTGATTCCAGTCATACCCTACCAAGTTGATTCGCTTAGCTAGATCAAGCCCGCCAAAGCTATACTGCGCTTGAGCGGTTAAGTCTAGCGAAAACTGGTTATCTAAAATATGAGCACACGCAAAGCCGATAACAGCGGCACAAATCGCGATGAATGTAGATAAAATTATTGTATACAGAATATAAATTGCAGTTATGTCAATACGCTTGAAACCAATAGCGCGAAAGACGGCTGTTTCGTGTCTGCCGTCGACGATAGTTCGTCCGATAGTAGTCCACATGATGATAGCTGCTAGTATCATCACGCCAATCATGCCGTAACTTAGCCAGCTGTTGACTAGTCTTTGCATGTCATCGATTGCGGCGCTGTTACTAAAGGCCAGCGTCGCTTGATATTGCCGTCCTTTGGGTTGGCAGGTGTTGTCGTATTGCACGGTACAACTTTGCTCGTCGATGAATTTTTGCGCGTCTTTGGCGCTGGTAAATTCGACATAGCGCTTGATATTATCTTCGTTGCCGAATAAGTATAACGGCGTATAGGTAAAGACGTCGGCGTAATCGGCTTTGTTGGGTAGTTTGTTGTAAAGCGAACGCGGAATTGCCTGCCCGATGCCGTCGGTTTTCAGCAGGTTATTGATGATATCGCTAGCATTGCGGGCTTGCTGGCTATTTTGTATCTGTTCAGGGTTTAAATTGTCTTCGGTTGTTGGTGAGCCGCCAACGATTTTGAAGGATATAAAGCGGCTTGATGGTTCGGTATTTTTGCCAAATTTGCTATCGAAAAGCTTTTGATTGGCATCTTGCTTTTTCTCTTCTGCGGTTCGCGTATCGCTAGCGACGCGCGCATTTTCGCACTTTGCAGAATCTGGCAGCGCGTAAATTAACGACGGTTTTTGGTAGTCTTTTTTGTTTTTGTTGGCGGAA
>JABCOE020000080.1 GCA_013333795.2 Candidatus Saccharimonadota bacterium
ACGAAATAACCGCCATCGACAGCAGCAATATTTTGTTTTTGCAAAGGTGTCGCCACTCAGCCTGCACCATATTGACGCGGCGCCTGCTTGACAGCCGTTTTAATTTTTCAACCATGCATTACCTCCTTGACAACGGCTGCTAACGTTACCGTTTTTAGATACTCGCTCCACTTCTCTTGCGCCTCGGAAAAGACTTTTTCAATCATATTCATGCCAATTTCCACCTGGCGAGGCCGCGACGCAAACACTCTTTCGACAATTCCTTGAGGCTGAAAAAACGGCGCTTCGCCTTCAATCGCCAGCACCACATCATGCAGCGTCACTTGGCCCATTTCCCGCGCTAAAATGAAACCGCCGCCAGCGCCCTGCGTCGAGGTAATCAACCGTGCTACCACCAGCTTGCGGCTAATTTTCTTCAGATACGTCGGCGATACTGCCATCTTTTCCGCCAAAGCGTCATTGGTCATCGGCGCCTTTCGCTGCGGATCAGCTAAAATTGCCATGATACAGCAGGCTTGTTCGACAGCTCCCGATAGTTTCATAAAGTCCTTTCATGAATTAGATATAGTGGATATCGATTATCCACTATACTACACTAGGCTAGTTTTTGCAAGAGTTTAATAAACAGATTGGGAATAAGCCCCGGATTTTGAGCAGATATCTATAGGTTGCCAGCGTGCCAACCTTACGATTCAGGATTATTCTGCTGCACAAACGCTGCCGCCCGCATAAAATCATCAATCAGCTTCTGGCGCATGCTACCGTTATATAGCGCTGCTGCTGGATGATATAGCGGAATCACTACAAACTCTAACTCATGCAAACGCACCCGGCGCGGCTGGCCGTGGTCCTGGCTAATCCTTAGACCAGGGATAAAACCGCCGCCACTGTGCCGCCCCAGCGTCAGAACTGCCTTTGGCTGGATAATCTCCAATTGCCGCATCAAATACGGCCAAAACTGGCGCTTTTCCTCTGGCAGCGGGTCGCGGTTATTTGGCGGCCGATACTTCACAATGTTGGTAATATAAACGTCCGGGCGCTGCAAACCAGCTGCCGCCAGCATCTCGTCGAGGAATTTCCCCGCTGCGCCGACGAATGGTTTACCTTGTAAATCTTCATTCTTGCCCGGTGCTTCGCCAATGAATACGATATCAGCATCAGCATTGCCATCGCCCATCACCAGCTGCGTCGCTTGATCCGCCAATTCCGAACAAATCCCAGCTTCGATAATTTCCGCCGCTAATGCGTCTAATTCAGCTTGCTTATCCATAATTACATTTTACCAAAATAGTACCCTCTGCTGATACAGAGGGTACTACCTGCGCGGCGAATATTAACGCAGCGCAGTTAATTTTTGATTGACAACACTTGAAAAGTCGTTGTAGTACCGATCCATTCCGCTATCGGTAACCTTGCGGCTAGCGTTAGTAATTAACGTATAGCCAGTAGTCGACGGTTCTATTGGACGGCGCGGCCGAGCGCTGAAATTACCGCTGGTATAGGCTCTAGCGTATTCGACATAGTATTTCTTTAGCGAGGTGTAGTAATCGCTCCATTCTTTGCCGAAATTAGCCACATTGCTATTATTTGATTTGCTCAGTTTCTGCATCAAGGATGTGCAATCGCCGTATTTTTGACTGACTTCCTTATCAACTTCATCTGGTTTCTTGCTTATATGGCCAAGATAAAATACGTTATCGCATTTTTTTCTGACCTCGCTATAAACCTCTACGTACTGCGACAAGCCCTCCATTTCCGGCTTAGCAACATCGTAAGCTTTCTTATACTTATCGTAAGCTTCTTTGACAACTTTATCGTGCATAATCTTAGATTTCGATAATTTGTCGTTTAGTTCATCGCGACTCTTGATAGCGCTATTAACCGTTTCTTTGTAGGCTTCTTGATTACGTACAGATGAATACTGCAAACTGTTCAATTTCGAGCTTTCATCATTCATCCACGAAACGGCTTGACGGTAATCTTCTTTGCTCGGCCCCATATTGAGCAGCAAAACAACCACTATTATGATAATCAGCAGTAAAAATCCAACAGAACCGCCAATTATTCCCCACAAAGCCCCCTTGCTAAGACCTTTTTTAACCGGCATTTGCGGCGGCATTGCTGGCTGCTGTTGCATAGGCGGCGCAGACATTGGAGCTGACTGCGGCGCAGGCGGCATTGGCTGCGGCGATTCAGGTGGTTGCGGTTGATTGTTCATAGACTTCCCCTCTTTTATAAGTGTATCTCTATTAAGTATAGCAAAATTTAAGCTGTTCCGTATAGTATTTGTTTACGTAGAAATATTATCGCTGTTCAATTCCCTTCATTGTCAAGCTTAGGCGCCCGCGGTTATCAATCTCTGTTAATTTAACACGTACCGTTTGGCCCTCTTTCAAGACATCAGTTACTTTGCCGACTCGTTTATCCGATAGTTGTGAAATATGCAACATACCGTCAATCCCCGGCAGAATATTCACGAAGGCCCCGAAATCTTTGATACTGACGACTTTACCTTCGTAGATTTTGCCGACTTCTGGCTCTTCGACCAGGCTTTTAATCCAGGCAAGCGCCTTCTCAATCGATTCGCCGTTCGGACTGGCGATGGTAATCAAGCCGTCTTCCTTGATATCAACCTCGGCACCAGTCTCGCTGGTAATCTTGTTAATCACCTCGCCGCCTTTACCGATCACGGCGCCGATTTTATCTGGATCAATTTTTAGCTTTTCAATCCGCGGCGCGTACGGGCTGAGTGTCTCCCGCGGCTCTGGCAAAATACTTAGCATATGATCAAGGATAAATGCCCGGCCAGCCTTGCTCTGTTCAATCGCTTGGCGCAGCACTGCCACCGGCAAACCATGCACTTTCATATCCATCTGCAGCGCCGTGATGCCCTTGGCTGTACCAGTTACCTTGAAATCCATATCGCCGGCAAAATCCTCAGCATCGGCGATATCGCTCAATACGTACGGCGTATCACCGTCCATCATTAGACCCATAGCAATACCGCTAACCGGCGCCGAGAGAGGCACGCCAGCATCCATCAACGCCAGGCAGCTCGAACAGGTCGCTGCCATCGACGTCGAACCGTTTTGGCTCATAATTTCGGTGACACTACGGATGGCGTACGGGAAGTCTTCTTCGCTCGGCAACACCGGCGTCAAGGCTCGTTCCGCCAAGTAGCCGTGGCCAATTTCGCGCCGACCCGGGCTACCCATCCGTTTAACCTCGCCAACTGTATAGCCCGGAGCATTGTAATGATGCATGTAGCGCCGCTCGCCGTCGTTGACCTCCATGGTATCAACCAGCTGGGCGTAACTCAGCGGCGCTAAGGTGACGATATTCATACCCTGCGTCACACCGCGAGTAAACAGGCTCG
>JABCOE020000081.1 GCA_013333795.2 Candidatus Saccharimonadota bacterium
TCATCGTCACCACCTTCAATAGAGATATCTTCAAGCTTACCAAGCATGTCGGTAGTATCTGACTGCAAATCTGATAATTTCTTAGCAGTATATTCATCACCAGCATCACGATATACCACCAGCCCAACTCGTCCGTTCATTGCTTTGATCTTTGAGCTATAATTCTTGATGAACGTTTTCATCTGATCAATATATAGCGACATTGACCCAGTGGTGTCCAAGACAAATACCACGTCAGTCCCAGTCGTTCCCATATTGTTATTTAGCGGTTTATCGTTAATTCCTGGGTCGTTTTGAGAAGCAAGTTTGGCGGCATTTTTTAGCCTATTAGCCGCTTCGCGAGCACCGGCGTCAATCGGTCCGTTGTTGTTAGCATATTTACCATGGCCCTCGACGTCCCACACAAATTTTGAACTACCACAAACGTAATCGTTAGCTAGACACCATAACCCAGTTTTTGAGTTATCTTCGCTCGGCAAAAACGGTTTTCGGGCACCGAGTGCACCATTTCAACATGGCAATTAGCAATTTCGCGCCGATAAGCTGATAATTTCTCGTTACGACAAGCTGGCGGAAATATCCCTTCGCCCTCTGGCAAATATAATTTAGGATCGCCAAACAGCATGTTAAAGACTATTTTATTCTTGACGCCAGACGAGATACTTGGCAATGCTTGGCCAACTACCTGCGCACCCTGTGAAACACCACCTAGAATGAAAAATTCGTTAGGACATTTTCGATGGCGAATATCTAGATAAGTACGTAATTCTGCGACACCTTCTTTCACGCTTTTGCCGTAAGTGTTTCCCATACCACCACTAATCTTGGCGCCAATAGCATTGCCATTCCAAACATTACTGACGTCAACCGCTGGATATTGATTGCCGCCATAGCTTTCACTACCAAGTTCGTAGAAGTTTAACTGTTTTTTATCTACTCTACTTTCTAGCTGTGTACGGAAAGTTAAAGATTCTTTAGCATTAAATCCTTGCCCAGAACCACGAGCGAATATAGCTGTAACTAGTGTACATTTATCATCGCCCTTCTTCGCCATAACTCTAGCATCAAAGACGAACACACTAGCAATTATAGTTACTAAAGATACCACATAAATTAATGCTTTTTGCTTAATCATAAATTTGGCCCTTTCTTCTTATAAATAAATATACTTCAGTACTATTGGTTGAATTGTTGTAATCAATCATTATGCTAAACTGATAATCCCCTCTCTCTCCGACGTATTCGCACGAGTCTAAAACTTTACTATCATCATAATCCACGCACCTGCTATGGTTTCTATTAATATCTGAAGAATTTCCTATAAACCTCTTAACGCTATTTTGCGTAATTTTATCCTTTATAGTCCAAGATTCAGACACCTCTGGACAAGCTCCTGAGAAACATAAAAATCTTGGCGGGACTACTCTAGAGTCGGTTTGTTGCCAACCATCTAACGGCTTAAAACTATCCGCCACCGCCTCAATGTCTTTCGTATCACCTTGCCAAGACAACGCATAAACCAACACTCCTGCTAAAGTCAGCAGGATAATAGCTGCAGATAGTATCACTTTTTTAAGATTAACCTTTTTATTGCTACTCATACTATACCTCCTCGCAATTAAAAAGCGCCCAAAGGGGCGCTAAAAATTCAAAATAGTTGGCGTATTCACTGGTGGCGTACCATCACAGGACATATATTTATTATAACTTAAGGTTTTTACAATGTCTAATTAGAAATACCAAGCGTACCTTCCCGCCTACTGCAAGCCACATAAACTTCTACTGCACCAACCAATTTTGTCAGCCACGAAGTAACACTGGTACTGCTACCCTTTGAGATTTTATTATTTTCTGGATTTAGCCGGCTGTCATCGGCCCATAACGCCGCTAAGGGATGAGCAAAAGCAACCTCGTGTAGTTTTTCCGCCTGGTTACCGCTATTATCATTTAGCTGGCAATCCAGGTCATTGTCATTATCATTATTCATTTCTATTTGATTCGTATAATCCGCGGTTGGTTCGCCGTGCAGACTGTCTACCTCGCTGCTAGCATGCTCATTCCTCAAATCAACGTATATTGTGTCGTTTTCGTTTGGTTGTGTAATTCTTGTTTGCTGGGCTTTTTGACGAACTGGTTTGTCGTCTTCAAAGTCCGCTTGATCAATCAATCGATTTGACGCCTCATCCGGCTTAGGCCATAGTTCAGAGATTTGTCTCTCGTCATGCTCTTGCAAGCCGCTTGACGTCTCATCCGGTTTAGGTAATAGTTCATAATTTAAAGACCTGCTCGGTGGCAACACTGAATTTACCATCTCATCCAATTTTGGCCATCGCTCAGAGGACCGATCAGAACGCAATTGAAGATTTATCTCGGTAGTATTTTTCAGCTCCAGGTCTTGCTGAATATCAACTTTTGGCGTTAGTTCGTTCTGTGGTAAAGTCGGCAAGTCATTATCGCTATCTATTAATACTACCTCACGCTGCATAGACTCGTCTCTATGGTTATTAGCAAAACTTTCTTCCCGGTCAACTACAAACATTTCATTTTCGCTAGCCCAACTGGCGGTTTCTACGGGCAATTTTACAGCAGGAGTATTCGCAACCGTTTCTACCTGCTTTATCTGATTAAACGCACTAGCACTATCGCTGTAATGTGTATTATGATTTTTAACAACTGCTTTTTTTGACGGCGCACTTTCCTTCTCGACAAGCTTTACGGCTAAATCCTCTACATCTGATGTATTTTGTACAGCGTTTACCGATCGAGTTTCTGGTAGAGTTTTTCTGGAATAATCAACAGATTCAACCGCGGAAGGAGAGCTAATATTATCCTTTTTATCGTCAGCTAACGGATTTTGCTTATCTATCGACGGAGTTTCTTTAGCCTCTAAAGACATCTCGGCTGAGACTTCGAAATCTGTTGATGAATCACTATTAGGCCTGGTTGTAATATTTTTTGGAGTAGTTTTTTTAAGTAGATTATTATTCTCTGCGCTAATAGATTTTGACTTTGGAGATGGCCGCTCTTGCGTACCGTCTTCTCTGTCGACCACAGCAGAAGTCTCATTATCGGCTAGAGTATCATTCGCGTCCATTGGCATGATTAATACTTTTTCTATCGCTGGCTCTTTCTGAGGGCGAGTTGTCGCAACAGCGCCGCCAGCATCCTCTAGCTTATGAATTTCAGTCGCCTGATGAGTGTTAACTGACGAGATTTGTTCAGTTGTATTAACAGCTGACGACACCTCCTGGCCGGCATGTTTGTTTGAACGCTGAGTTGTTTGGGTAGCGCGGCGTACTGTTGTCGTTTCCCGATTAACAAGCTTACCCGGGTCATCCGCTACACGGTCTACTGCTCGCGGTAATTCATCTTGCCTGATATACCCATCGGTATTATCGCTGTCGATTTGCGCAAGAGGTTCTTTCGATGCTTTAGCAGCCAAATTAGAATTGGCCTCAAGATTAGCGCTGCCGTCATCTGTAGTCTGAGGCAGCGCCGCAGCTGACTCCTTTTGCTTGTTAGACAGCCGAGGAGATGTTTGAGTGTCTGATAGCGGTTGTTTTTCTTCGGGTTCGGGCTCGGATTCAAGCTTAGGCTTAGGTTCTGGTTCAGGTTCAAATACACTTGAACTACCGTTTATTGACTTTTCCTCCTCGGCAGTTAGCAGCTGCTCTCTACCGACATCATCATCTGGCGTAGGCTGCGCCCAGACAATCTCACCCGGTGCTTTGTCTTCTTGGAGTAATTGCTCAAGTGTGCTGAGCTGCTCAGGTTGATCTTCGTTGTTTGATGCCATCATCGCTGCTTGGCGTCTTTGGCAATCTTGCGCAAAAATGCAGCCAACACAGGCAATTGTTCCAAACCTTTCGCACAATTCTGGATCAACTGATGTTAACGTCTCTGAATTACCTTGACTGTTCGCGTCGCTCATCGCGGTGTCAAGCTTTTCTTTGCCGCTGGCGACCGCCACCAAGTCAAGGCTGCTTACCGCTTCATCTGTATTAGCACCACCCGCTTCTTCAGCACTAGACGAAAAAAA
>JABCOE020000082.1 GCA_013333795.2 Candidatus Saccharimonadota bacterium
CCCTGCCAACGTTGAGGCGCGCGAAGAAATCTTGCGAAAGCGTTCTTTCATGATGTAAGCATAACAAAAAAGGTGAATATTAGCAAAAATAGTGTATAATTACGATGGATACGTAGCAGAAACAAAAATGACAAATGACAAAACACCTGAATATTACCCTGCACAAACGCCGCTAGAAATAGAAGCTGTAAGCACTGAGGACGACGAGTATAGTAGACGTCGCGACTTCTTCAGAAGGTTGTGCGATGATATAGATGAAATGCGCAAAGGCGACCTGGCAGAATTGAAGGTAAAATATAAAGGATATCTCGATAGAACCATTAGGAATGTCTGCCTAGCTAGAGACGAACGGTCGCGAGAAGAGCGTTCCGCTATAAGTAAAGCTATCAAACTAGTTGAAGAAATTGCTGACGTACCATTAGTCGATTGGCCAGACGATTTGCTTGAGTATCCGGATTTCTGTAGCGAGTATGTAAAATGGATGCTTGAATCGGGTAATGGTACAGTGTATCGTTGCGCCCAGGCTGCTAGAGAGGAGTTTCATGATAGCGGCGGTCGTATCGTAGATAAGAAAAATATTGATTTTGAAAATAGCGATTACGAACGGATGATATGGCGGTATGAAATGTGTAATAGAGTACTGCTTGGCGATGACGAATCGGCTAAATCTGTCATAGATGAATACGGTAAATATATAGGACAATATGGGACGATTAATATAGGGGAAGTCTATATGACGGAAGAAGGTCAAACAGATTATATGGAGTATATAAGAGCTATGGAGCATTTGGGCCGCGATAATGTGCTTAAACTGGATGATAAACTTGGGATAGCAATTTTTTCTCGCTGGTCGTTGCAAACGTTAGATAGCATGGTTGATTTGGTGAATGGTAAGGGTGAAGAAAAGTCGTGGTCGGTTGTTCTAATTGGCAAATCGGGCGATCATAATGGCGCCTTTAAAAATTTCAGACGTACAGAGTCTTCGGATATTATACCTATCGAAGTAGGTTCTGCTAAAGACGTTCAGGATAGAGTTGCTGCGCTGCAAAGCATAGGCATTGATACTATCAATCGGTTGACTATTGCTGGTCATGGCGATATCAAAGGACTGCTACTAGCTTCTGGCTATAATCTACCGAGAAATACCGATGAGTTGAGACAGAGTCCTATAATTATGTTCATTAATATGATAAAAGCAGGCGATGATGGTTTGCGAAATATCAATCTGATGTCGTGCTCTGGCGCTCGTCGTTTTGACGGAGAAGCAAGCCTGGCGGAATGCCTCTCTTGTTTGGACAAAGGTTTAGCCGTACATGCTCCGCCAGAAGATGCGTATATAAACGTACAAGATGGGGAGGCTAATTTGAGGTCGGTTGTACCCTTGAATCGTATGATAGAGGATGTACTTATTGAAATGAACGTTCCCGGTTATAATAGAATTGCTAGTTGGCTAGAGAAGGTATTTTGGAAGAGAACGAAAAATACCTTAGCAACTAGCGTGGCGGGTTTTCTGGTGTCCGAAGAAAATGCTAATATGACATTAGGAGGCGAGGTATGACAGAAATGTTTCTTGGCTTATCACCAGATACCGATAAGTGCGATCCAGAATTGATTGGAGAAAGAATAGAAGAGATAGAAGGCTATGTTGCTAGTCTGCAGCCTGGTGAGTCATTTTTTGAAAATGGAGATGGTTTAATTGTAAGAGCTAATGTAGAAGTAAACGATGATGGCGATGGAGTGAATCACCGCGTGGTTGGCGTTGTTCGCGAAGAAGAGGGTAATGATAAAAAAGGCTGGCTAGTCGCTAAAGAGGGTCACATCTTTGTTGTACACGAGCTAGTTGACAACAAAGACCATGACGACGATAAGAGAGAGGCTTATTTATTATTCTCTTCTAAAGTTGATTCTGGCCAATTTGCCGATTGTTCTAATTATGATTCTCTAGAACAATTAGCAGATTCTTTGGCGCTGGTGTCTGGTATAAATAGGCCGTCGAGAAATCCTTTTGCTGTTGAAAAAAATAGCCAATAATGTTACACTAAGTCTGAAATAATTTTAACGACACAGCCCGTTGCAGCTCCAAAAGCAGCGGGCGAGGAAAAGGAGTAAACTGATGTCTGTAGAAGTAGACATGAAAGCTTTGTTTGAAGCTGGTGTTCATTTTGGACACAAAACTAGCCGCTGGCATCCGAAGATGGCACCGTATATCCACTCAAAACGCCAGGATGGCCATATCATTGATTTGGCGAAGACGGTTGAGGCGCTAGACAAAGCCTTACCGTTTATTACCAAGACGGTAGCGAGCGGCAAAAAAGTTTTGTTTGTTGGCACCAAAAAGCAGGCCAAAGATATCGTCAAAGCGGCTGCCGAGTCGGCTGGCCAGCCGTTTGTGGTGAATCGCTGGATTGGCGGTATGCTAACTAATGTCACCACTACCAATGCACAAATCAAGAAACTGCGCGACCTCGAGCGCCGCATGGACAACGGCGATCTCGAGAAGCGCTACAATAAGCTAGAAGTTCAGCGCTACCAAGAAGAAATCGATAGTTTGAACTTCAAATACGGCGGTATCAAAGAATTGAGTGGTAAGCCTGGCGCCTTAATCGTGCTCGATATGCTGGTTGATAAAAATGCAATCGCTGAAGCAGAAAATCTCGGAATCCCAGTGGTGGCGATCGCCGATACTAACGCCGACCCGAGCAAAGTTGAATATCCAATCCCAGGCAACGACGATGCGATTAAAGGTTTGCAATTGTTGCTAGATTACTTTGTAGCAGCAGTGAACGAAGGCAAGACTAAAAAAGAGGAGAAATAGGATGGGCGTATCAATCGAAGACATTAAAAAGCTGAAAGAATTAAGCGGTATTGGTCTGACCGATGCTAAGAAGGCGCTAGTTGAGGCCGAGGGTGATTTCGATAAAGCTCTCGAAGCGCTGCGCAAGAAAGGCTTGACTAAGGCCGAGAAAAAAGGCGACCGCGAGACGCGCGAAGGTCTGATCGAGAGTTACGTACACTCGGGCCGTATTGGCGTGGTTGTCGAGGTTAACTGCGAAACTGATTTCGTGGCGCGCTTGCCAGAATTCAAAGAATTTGCGCACCAAATTGCTATGCAGATCGCAGCGATGGCACCAAAGTATGCAACGGTCGAGGATATTCCGAGCGACGTTTACGAGGCTAAAAAACAGGAGCTTTTGGCAAGCGACAGTTTGCAAGATAAGCCAGAGAATATGCGCGAGCAAATTGTCGAAGGACAACTCAAAAAATATTTTGCCGAACAAGTCCTGTCTGAACAAGCTTTCGTACTTGACGACAGCAAAACTGTCGGCGAGCTGATCAAAGAGCAAGTAGCGCTGCGTGGCGAGAATGTACGCGTTAGCCAATTCAAGCGTATCGAGCTTGGCGGCGAATAAGCCTACGTCTTATACAACCAATATAACCGCTGAAATATGGCGGTTATTTTGGTATGATAAAAGCATGAGCAATCAACGGCGGAATGTAGATGCGGAATTTTGAATCTGGAGGTTTTGACTTTTATAGTAACCGCGAAAAGCCAAGCGGCGGCGAGCGAGAGCGTGCGAGCGAGCTGGATGATATTGATTTGCGGCCAGAAAGCGAAGTTTTTCAAGACCACGAGCGGATTGATAGCAAGGATCTCGACGATCAGCTGATTGCTTTGCGAGACCAGCTAAGCGAAGATACGGGCGGAATTATTCATATTGATATTCCAGCTTATAGATATGATTTTGCCGACAATCCTTTCGTTGGTATGGGGCCGAATCGCACCAAGACTTACGAGATTTCGCGCTATGTGGATATAGTGTTTTTGCATCGTTTCATGTATCAAGAAATTATTGTTTGCGGGCTGCAATCGCGCAAATTTACTAACGAGGCAGGGCGGGCGGCGTTTATTAAACGTATTCGCGAGACTGGCGGCTTGCCGCTAAACCGGGATGGCAGCGAGCCGGAGGTTTTGGGGCGAGCATTCGTGCCATATATGCCATATCACACGACTGATGCGTTTTTCCGCTTGTATCATACAGTGATGCCACGGGTAGCCGAACGGCCGCACTATCCGTTAGACGTGTGGTTGATTTTTGATGAAAGTGCCTATCAAGAAGTCGATGGCTCGCCGGATTTTCGCCAGGCGTATCGTTTGCGCCGGGGATTTGACCGGCGGGCTAGTTTGCTAGGAGTGGCGCAGATAAATTAGCGTTTAATGGTACAATAAAGTAAAGGAGAATATATGTTTAGTACAGATGAATATGAAGCAAAAATGACAGGCGCATTTGAGTACTTTGGCGAGGAGCTGCGCAAGATTCGCACTGGCCGGGCGCATCCAGGTATGTTAGCGGGTGTGATGGTTGAAGCTTACGGTGCTAGCATGCCACTCAATCAGGTGGCCAAGGTTACAGCTCCCGAGGCGCAAATGTTGCTGGTGACACCTTTTGATCCGAGTAATTTGCAAAATATCGCGGCGGCGATTCGTAACGATCAGAGCCTTGGTTTTAATCCGAGCGACGATGGCCGGGTAGTGCGCGTGCCAGTACCAGCCTTGACTGAGGAGCGCCGCAAGCAGCTGGTTCGTCAAGCGTCAGAAAAATTAGAAGAAGCGCGAATCGCTTTGCGCAACATTCGCCAAGACGGTATCAAGGACGCCAAAAAAATGAAGGAAGCTAAAGAACTGAGCGAGGACGATCTCAAAATGATCGAAAAAGAATTTGATCGCTTGATGAATGAATTCCAAGACAAGCTAGAGGCCGCTTTCAAGGACAAAGAAAAGGATATTCTAACCATCTAATGAGCGAGAAAATATTGCCAGTACACGTCGGCTTCATTGTCGACGGCAATCGCCGCTGGGCGAAAGCTCAGGGTCTATCAGCGCAAGAAGGGCATAGCGCTGGTTATGAAAAGTTGCGCGAAATTATCATCGATACTATCGATCGCGGCGTGCCGTATGTTAGCGCGTATATTTTTAGTACCGAGAACTGGCATCGTAGCGGCCCGGAGATTAAGCATTTGATGGATTTGGTGGTGCAAATGTTGACGCGCGATTTACATATTTTCGTTGAACACGGCATACGATTAAGGGTGGCGGGGACGCGCGTGCGCCTCAGCCGCCGAGTCAAAAAAGCGATTGACGAGGCCGAAGCGGCCACCAAAGATTTGACGCACGGCACGGCAATTTTGTCGTTTAATTATGGCGGGCACCAGGAAATTATAGATGCAGTCAATACCTTGCGCAAAACGCTTTCAACACATAAAAAAGTAACAGCGCAAATCTTTGAGCAATTTTTGTATACGCCAGATGTGCCGCCATGCGACTTGATAGTGCGCACCAGCGGCGAACAGCGGCTAAGCAATTTTATGCTGTGGCGCAGTGCTTATAGCGAGCTAATTTTTGTTAAAAAATCGTGGCCAGATATGACAAAACGCGACATAACCGCTATACTAAATGAGTACGCGAAACGTTCGCGGCGGTTTGGAGGGTGAGATGAGTTTAGTTTTTGGTATCATTGTCGGTATAATTGTGTTGACTATTTTAGTGGTGACGCACGAGTTGGGCCATGCTTTGGTGGCGCGGCGTTACGGCGTGCGTGTTGAGGAGTTTGGTATTGGCTTCCCGCCGGCAGCTTATAAGAAGAAGGTCAAGAAAAGCTTTTTGGGCAAAAATGTTGATTACAGTATTAACTGGCTGCCGCTAGGCGGTTTCGTTAAGTTACAAGGCGAGCATGACGATGATAAGCAGCCTGGCGACTACGGCGCAGCGACATTTTGGCAAAAAACACAAATCTTGCTGGCTGGCGTAGCAGTGAATTGGCTGAGTGCGGTGTTGATATTTACGATTTTGGCGTGGTGGGGTATGCCGCCGCTTGTCGCTAATCAATTCACCGTGGCTAGCGACACGACAACTTCAGGCAAAGAAGTCAAGATAGCTGGTGTCGAGAATGACTTGCCAGCGCAAAAAAGCGGATTAAAAACTGGCGACGATATTCTGTCGGTGGACGGCGATAAGATTAAAACTCCAGATGAGCTGACCAAGAGATTAGCTCGCGACAAGGGTAAAACAGTTAAAATCCGCTACTCGCGAAATGGTCGAGAAGCAGTGCTGCCTGTAGCATTGCGGTCTAGCAATGATGACAAGCGCGGTTATCTGGGCGCCAGTTTATCTCAAGAGGTCTTGATGCATTCGACTTGGTCGGCGCCAATTGTCGGCGTAGGGCTAACTACTCAATTGACTGGGATAACTATTCAAGGGCTTGGGCAAGTTGTTTATGACGGTTTGACGGGACTGGCTATGAAAATCGTGCCGAACGACCAGGCGCAGCAGCAAGCTAATCAAAAATTAGCAACAGTTGGCAATAGTGTCGGCGGTCCAGTGACGATATTTGGCATGTTGTTTCCGGCGGCTGGCGAGGCTGGCGGCCGCTATGTCTTGATGATTGCTGGACTAATCGCTTTGTCGCTGGCGGTGATGAATATCCTGCCGATTCCAGCGCTTGATGGCGGGCGGTGGTTTGTGACGGCTTTGTTCCGCTTAATAAAGAAACCGCTCCGCAAAGATACCGAGGAGAAAATTCATGGTACTGGCTTCTTGGTTTTGATAGTATTGATAATATTAGTAACGATTTCTGACGTCGGGAAACTATTCAAATGAAACGCTGGCGGGTGGGTAATCTAAAAAAGCTTCGTTTTTCCCGGCGGCAGGTACTGTCATGGATTGGCTGGGCGCTGCTGGTGGCGATATCGATGGTAACGGCTGCTTATGCGGTAGCTGGTGTTGGGCGATTGCTATTGCGGACAGGTTGGTTGGCGCAAGCTAATGTGTCAGTGGTTAATCTAATTTTGCAATGTTTTGTTCATATCTTGACAATTGCCGCCGTTTGCACGGTAGCTTGGCGTATCAAAAAAGCAGTATCAGTCAAACAGGCTGGTGTGCAGCGGTTGATTGAGTGGTGCGATATCGGTATGGCAATCGTTGGCGCGGTGGCTTACATTGCTTTGACAGTGAGCTTATCATTTGTTGCGCAAGCCATTATACCAGGATTTAACCCAAACCAAGCTCAGGATGTCGGGGTATCAGCCAGGCTGTTTTCGCTAGATTTAGCGATAGCTTTTGTGGTGCTGGTGATAGTGGTGCCATTATGCGAGGAGTTAATTTTTCGCGGTATACTGTACGGCAAACTGCGTTCGGCAAAGCTGCCAGTAGCAGCTAACGTATTTTTTGTCAGTTTGCTTTTTGGGGTGGCGCATGGGCAGTGGAATGTTGGTATTGATACGTTTGCGCTGAGCTTGGTGCTTTGTACGCTGCGCGAATACACTGGATCGATTTGGTCTGGCTTTTTGCTGCACGCAATCAAAAATAGCGTGGCTTTTTATGCGGTTTATGTTGCGGCGGCGTTTTGGTAATTTGTTGATATGCGTGATTCACGGTAAAATGAGGATATTATGAGACTAAGTAAGAATTTTACTCGAACTATCAAGCAGGCGCCAGCTGACGAAGTGGCGCGTAATGCCCAGCTGCTGATTCGCGCTGGCTACGTGCATAAAACGATGGCAGGTGTTTATTCATACTTGCCACTGGGACTAAAGGTGGTTGAGAATATCAAGCAAATTGTCCGCGAAGAAATGAATAAAATTGATAGCCAAGAATTGGTGATGAGTACGCTGCAGAGTAAGGAATTATGGCAGGAGACTGGGCGCTGGAGTGACGAGTTGGTTGATGTTTGGTTTAAGTCTAAATTGCAAGACGGTACTGAGGTCGGTTTCGGCTGGACGCACGAAGAGCCGATCGTTGATTTGCTGCGTAATTATCTAAAGAGCTATAAGGATTTGCCGATTAGCGTTTACCAGTTCCAGAACAAGCTGCGCAACGAGCTGCGCGCCAAAAGCGGTATTATGCGCGGCCGCGAGTTCGTTATGAAAGATATGTACTCGGTACATGCCAGCAAAGAGGACTTGGATAACTATTACAACGCCGCGATTGAGGCTTATAAGCGCTGCTACGACCGCTTTGGTATCGGCGATGAGACGTATGTGACGTTTGCCTCGGGCGGAGCTTTCACTAAATTTAGCCACGAATTTCAGACGATTTGTGACGCTGGCGAGGATTATATTTATCTGCACCGCGGCAAAAATATTGCTGTGAACGAAGAGGTTTTGGATGACGCCGTCAAGGAGCTGGGCATTAATCGCAGCGAACTAGAACGGGTCAAAACTGCCGAGGTTGGCAATATCTTTAACTTCGGTACGCAAAAGTCCGAGGAAATGCGCTTGGTCTTTACTGACGCTGAGGGTGTAGAGCAGTACGCTTATATGGGCAGCTACGGTATCGGTATCACCCGGGTGATGGGCGTGATTGTCGAGAAATTTGCTGATGACAAGGGGCTGGTTTGGCCGGAAAATATTGCACCTGCTAAAGTATATCTGGTACAAATTGGCAGCCAGTCGCGCGCTACAGCTGACGAGCTCTATCAGAAGTTGCAATCTGCCGGAATCGAAACTATCTATGACGATCGCGACGAGCGTCCAGGGGTTAAATTTGCTGACGCCGAGCTGCTGGGCATTCCATATCGGGTGACGGTCAGCGATCGCTTGCTTGATGATGGCAAATGGGAGGTGTCAATGCGCCAGACTGGCGAGCAACGGCTCTTGACGGCAG
>JABCOE020000083.1 GCA_013333795.2 Candidatus Saccharimonadota bacterium
ACTTTGCTGGCAGCGGCTGGAGCAAAGGCTTGCTGCCTATCGATACCGTTGATAAACTTACAACAGAGCGCAACGTTAAGGTAAAAATTGATAGTAAATCGCGCTTGGATTGGGAAGCGCTGCGCCAAAAAGTCAAAAAAGGTATGCGTAACGCGACCTTGATGGCGATCGCACCGACAGCTAATATTTCGCATGTAGCGGGTACGACGCCGGGACTTGACCCGCAATTTAGCCAAATCTTTAGCCGTAGTACGCTCAACGGCAAATTCCTAGAGGTTAATGCTAATTTGGTGCGTAAACTCAAACAACTTAATCTGTGGGAATCGCTCAAAGACGACTTGCTGGCGAATCAGGGTGATATCCAAGGTTTCGAACAAATTCCGCAGGCAGTCCGCGACGTCTACAAAACTAGTTTTCAGCTGAGTCCATACGCTTTTATCGAGGTGGCGGCGCGAGCGCAAAAATGGGGCGACCAAGCAATTAGCCGCAATATGTACCTGGAGTCGCGCGATATTGATGAATATATCGAAATCTATTCAGAAGCGTGGCGCCGCGGTTTGAAAACGACATATTATCTGCATGTCAAGCCGCGCCATCAATCCGAGCAAACCACCGTCACATCGCAATCGGTACAGAAAGTTCGTACCGACAGCGCGAAAAGGGTAAGCGGTTTCGGCTTTGCTCGGCGCAAACAATCATAAACGTTGCTAAAATCACAATAATAAGGAGGAAATATGACGCAAACAACACAACCGCAAGGTATTTTGGGATCAGGCCTGCGCGACGGCTTGCAACTCAAGCCAGTACGCTACCAATGGGCGATGGATTTGTATAATCAGGCAGTTGCTAACACTTGGTTCCCGAATGAAGTACAACTAGTGCAAGATTTGGCGGCGTTCGAGAAGCTGACCGATGACGAAAAACATGCGTTGAAGACGGTAATCAGTTATCTGACCCCAAACGAATTGCTTATTAATAAGTCGTTAGCTTTTGGTATTTATCCATACGTCAATGCCGCCGAGGCGCACTTATATCTGTCGAAACAGATGTGGGAAGAAGCTAATCACTTTATGACCTTTGAATACATTATCGAAACTTTTCCGTTTGACCGCCAAGAGATTTACGCGGCAGGCTACGGCAAGAAAAGCCTGAAAGACAAATCTGACTTTCAGACCAAGTACGTCGGACGCATGCTGAATGATAAGCTGGATGTTACTACTACCGAGGGCAAGAAAGATTTTGTGCGTAATCTGGTAGCTTATAATATTGTACTAGAAGGTATTTGGTTTTATAGCGGTTTTATGGTTGGCATGAGTTTTCGCCGGCGTAATTTGCTGCGCAATGTCGGCAGTTTGCTAGATTGGATTACTAAGGATGAAAATCTGCATTTAACTTTCGGCATTAACTTGCTGTTGACAATTCTTGACGAGAACCCAGATTTGCAGACGCAAGAATTCGCCGACGAGATTCGCGATCTGATTTTGCAGGCGGTAGCGCTTGAAGAGGCTTACAACAAAGACATGCTGCCAAAGGGTATCTTGGGCTTGAACGCGGATTACGTGAACCAGTATGTCAAGTTCATGACTGACCGCCGTTTAGAAGAATTAGGCTTCGAGAAAGAATACAATGTAGCTAATCCAGCCAAGTGGATGGCGGCGGCCAACGATACGCTTGAATTAGTCAATTTCTTTGAAAGCACCAATACGAATTATGAAGTTAACACCGTAAAGTAACAGTTTTAGCAATTGAATAAGCGGCCTATTAGCCTATAATGAATATAAGTAAAGGGGGAAATAATGAATCCATCAGCGATAATTAACGACGACATGACGCTCGAGGAAAAACTCGAGGCGATTGAACGCGAGATAGCCAAAGCGCAAGCTGAAGCCGATCAAAAAGCTGAAGCTGACGGCCTGCCATCAGCGCCAATTGATCCGGCAACACTAACTATGTGCGAGGGCTGCCAATAGACACGCTACATATAGCGTACTCTAAGCGGTTATGCTATAATAAGAGCCTATGAAAGAGCAATCATACATGGGCAAACAGACAAAATATATCTTCGTAACCGGCGGCGTTCTCTCGGGGGTAGGTAAGGGAATTACCGCTGCGAGCATCGGCGCGGTTCTCCAGGCCAAGGGTATCAAAGTGTCAATTCAGAAATGCGACCCGTATCTCAATGTGGATGCGGGTTTGCTTAATCCGGCAGAGCACGGCGAATGTTTCGTGACGCGCGATGGTGCCGAGACCGACCTTGATCTCGGTCATTACGAACGGTTTCTAGATATAGAGTTGACGCAGAAAAACGCCACGCTGGCGGGACGCTTACTCTCAGAATTGATTACCGATGAACGCGCTGGTAAGTTTCACGGCAAAACTGTCCAACTAATCCCGCACCTAACGCATGCTATTCAAGAGTCAATTATTGCGGCTGGCGAAGGCAGCGATGTGCACATCGTAGAAATCGGCGGCACGGTGGGCGATTATGAAGGGCTGAGTTTCATTGAAGCGATCCGCGAATTTGCTCACAAAATCGGTAAGGAACGCTGCTTATACGCACATGTGGTTTATGTGCCGTTTATTGATACCAGTAAAGAGTTCAAGAGCAAGCCGGCGCAAAATGCCTTAAACGATTTGCGCGGTTTCGGTATTGTGCCAGAGATTGTGGTTGTCCGCAGCGACGAGCCGGCGCCTGAGTCGGTTGCTCAAAAAATTGCTTTGTACGGCGGCGTTGACTTGCCGGGCGTGCTGATGCTGCCAAATCTCGATACCGTATTTATGATTCCCGAGCGGATTGCCGCTAGTCCGCTGATGACCATTCTCGACAAGTTCACTGGTAATTTTGCTCAGCCGAATCTCGCGAAATGGCAAGCGTTAACTCAATTGCAAAGCAAAAAGCCAACTGATATCGTGACTGTCGGTTTGGTCGCTAAATATATGGAAAACAAGGATACTTATCTGTCGGTGCCCGAGGCGCTCAAGAGTGCGGCTTGGTATGAAAATGTTGGTCTGCATATCAAGTGGCTCAATGCCGAAACAGTTACCGAGCGCGATTTCGAGACGGTTGATGCTCTGCTGGTGCCAGGCGGCTTTGGCCCACGCGGGATTGAGGGCAAGATTGCGGCGGCGCAGTATGCGCTTGAGCGCGATGTGCCGTATTTGGGGATTTGCTTAGGTTTGCAGACAGCGGTAATTGCGGCGGCGCGGCGAGCCGGGCTCGACGATGCTAACAGCACGGAGTTTGACGATGCTACGACGCATGATGTGGTGTATATTATGCCTGGCCAAGAGGGCAAAGAATCGACTGGCGGTACGTTGCGTCTGGGTAATTACCCGGCAGTATTCACGCCAGGGTCGCTTGCTTCCAAAGTATATCAGTCGGATCACGCCGAGGAGCGCCACCGCCACCGATATGAGGTG
>JABCOE020000084.1 GCA_013333795.2 Candidatus Saccharimonadota bacterium
CATTATATCTTCGCGGCCGTTAGCTCGAGCAGAGGATCTTTCTGGCGGTAATTATCAACGCGCGTATTCACTGCGTGTTGAAGGATCTCAGAACGATCAAAATAGACCGTATGTCGATGCCAACGATATGCTCAAAGGGTTTGATTATAACGTATATTACCGTAACGAGTCAGACGATATAAATTTGTCGGTGTGGGATTTCAAACAGATTCCTTCAAAGACTGATACAGTTATAAGTAGAGCTTCTGATATCGCGAATAATCCAAAATTGTCGAACTCGATTGACGGCCGCGATGCGCATTCGCTTGATACTTTTGGCTCGCGAGCAAATAATCCGTATTTCGTGAAAGAAGCAGCAAATAATAACGATTACAAAAAGAGCAATTACAATCTCAAACCAGGTAGCCCAGCTATCAACAAAGGTAAACCGTTATCAAGCGACGTAGCGCAAGCGATTGACCCAACAGGCAAAACTGTTAAAGCTGGCGTACCGGTAAATGCTGGTGCTCTGGTTAATGTGCTGATGGATGCGACGGGCGGGCAGACTCCGCCGACACCTCCAGTAACTGTCAATATTCCTGATGCTGGCCTCAAGGCGGCTATCAATAAAACGCTTGACAGCAATCGTCCGAGCACCCAGGATATCACAGTGGACGAGCTAGCTCAGTTGACGCAACTTACCGTAGACGGCGGTGTCAAAGTCAAAAATCTAACAGGTCTCGAGAAGGCAACTAATTTGCAAGAGCTGAAGATTGACAATAACGAAGTTGCTGATTTGGCGCCTTTGTCATCGTTAGCAAAATTGACCAAGTTGACAATGACAAATAACAAAGTCGCGTCGCTCGAACCGTTGACGCATTTGGCTAACCTAAGCGTACTTTTAGCGTCTGGTAATCCGATCACTTCGACCAAGCCGCTAGCTAATCTGACGCATTTGACACAAGTAAGTGTAGATAGTAAATCGACAGCGTTTGATATTTCTGATTTTGCCAAGAGTGCGGGCACCTTGACGGCATTGCAGTTGTCTGGTGCTGATAATGGTACACCGCAGCTAGCGCATAGCGAAGTTCTAAAGCAACTTACTAAGCTAACGACTCTCCAGGTGTCGTCAACCTCGTTAACCGATAACGATCTGAATAGTATTGGCGCGATGACACAGCTAACGTCGCTGCAAGCAGACCGCAGTAATGTTAGCGATATGTCGTTTGCGGGCCGCTTAACTAAATTAACTAAGCTTGATGTTTCTAATCAGCGTGTCCGTATGAGTACGAATACAACGCCGTTTGCATCGCCGCTCAAAGATGTATCGGGTACGGCTGTTGCCATAACCAACAGCGCTGATTTGGCTAATGATGGGGCTGGTCGTGTCAAAATTGTCTCGCCAATTTATGATAATAATGCTCATGAGTTGTCAGCAACTTGGACCAAGAATGTTACAGTTGGCGCTGCTACCGCCCAATTCAACGGTCAACTAACAGTGTCTGCAACGCTGCCGAAAGCTGATAAAGCTCAGCTCCAAGCGCAAATTGATCGCGCGAATAACTCTGCAGATTATATCAAAGCAGATGCGGCGGTAGCCAGTGCGCTGTCAGCTGCGAAAAACGTTGTTGCTAAACCAAATCCGACACCTGCCGAAATTAGCCAAGCGACAAACGACCTCAAGCAAGCACTTGACGCTGCAATAGCTAAAGAAACGGCAGCTCAAGCGGCCGCACGGACAGCGGTTGATAAGGCAAAAAACAGTAAGTCGCCTGCTGATATTCGCGCTGCAGAGGCACTTTTAGCGCACGTTCAGGACACAGACAAGAAATCAGCGATGCAAGATGAGCTCAACGCCGTCAAACAGGAAATTACCGATGCGCGGACAGCCTTATCGAAATTGATTGACAAGGCGAAGAACACGCCGACGGATGGTCTAGCGGCCGAGACTGTTGCTGCTTTGAATACCGCAATTGCTGCAGCTAAAGCAGTCAATAACGACCAAGAGTCAACTGTGGCGCAGCTCACTGAGGCTAAAATCAAACTGCAATCAGCTCTTGATAATCTCAAAACCGATAAGACAGCGCTAGCCAAAGCTATAGCGGATGCTGACAAAGAACCAGTTTATATCAAGAACGATTCAGCGGTTAAAACTGCCCTGCAACACGCTAAGAATGTTTATGCTGCGGCTAATCCAACGCCAGCAGAAGTTAACACAGCTGTCAATAATTTGAAGTCGGCAATTAATGCTGCTAAAAAGAAAGAAACTGATGCTCAAACAGCTGCTGCCAATGCGGTTGCGGCAGCAGAAGGTGCTAAAACGGCGCAGTCGATAACGGCGGCTCAAACTCTCGTTGACGCTGTCCAGGACGCGTCGGTTAAGTCTGCTCTGCAGGCGCGTCTTGATGCTGTATCGCAGCAGCTTAGCAATGCTAAACAAACGCTTGCCACACTTATTACTAAAGCTGAGGCTGTCGATACGACTGGTATGAGTGCTGACACTGTCAATGCGCTAAAGGCTAAAATTAAGCAAGCTAAACAAGTCTACAATGATGCTTCAGTATCAGTAATGCGACTGCAAGCGGCGGCGTCGGAGTTGCAAGCAGCTCTCGATGCCTTGCGGCCAGACAAGACTACTTTGCGCGACGTGATTGCTCGGGCGGAAGCGCAGCCAGCGTATATCCGAAACGATCCTGCAGTCAAATCTGCTTTGCAGCATGCCAAGAACGTTGAGGCCGCTGCTAGCTCGACGCCAGCTGATATTAGTTCCGCGATACAACAGCTCAATTCGGCAATTACTGCCGCTCAGAAGAAAGAAGCTGACGCCCAGGCGGCCGCCCAGGCAGCTGTTGCCGATGCTGAAAGCCAGAAAACTGCTCAGTCTATAGCGCATGCGCTAACACTAGTCGATAAAGTACAGGATCAAGCCGTTAAGACAAGCCTTCAGGCACGCCTAGACGCGATTGTTGTCCAAACCTTTGTCAATAAGCAAACAATTCGCCAAGCAAACACTACCAATATTACGCTGTCTACCTCAGGCGATAAATGCTACAACATCAAAAACGCTACCGCGGTAGGGCAGCCGAAAAATATTCCGACTGGCTATCAGATGCAGGGCTCGGCCAAGTTTACAATCAACTGTGACGGGCACGCGCAGCCAGCGGTTGGGTATACCACCAAAATTACTCTCGAATTATCACGTATCTACAAAGTTAATCGCCTAAAAGTAATCAAGTACAGTATTAATGGCGCTAATGCTACCGATATTACCGAGAAAGTCGCATTCAAAACATCAGTCGATGGCAAACGCACTATTGTTGAATACTCAATTACCGATGGTGGCTTTGGCGACACGGATAAAACTGCTAACGGTGTTATCGACGATCCGGTTATAATTTATGAGCGGTCGGAGAATAATACTACGCCAGCTAATGGTGGCAATCAACCTGGAGCTCCAGCGAAGAATGGCAGGGCTACCGCTAACGGCGGACGCTTATCTGAAACTGGCGATAGCCTATACGGTTATATTATCGGCGCCGGTGTGCTGGTGCTAGGCGGCGCTGCCGGCGTATACGCTATCATCCGCCGTCGCCAGTAAGAGTCGTTTTATCTCGCTATCTCGATTTACCGCTCATGGTTTATAATAGTTGATAGATGAAACTTGTTGAAAGATTACGCCAACAACTGCATTATATCTGGTTCAATTACGCGAACTTTAATGGATTGGTGCTGTTGTTGGCGATTATCATTGCGATTAGCTGGGTGATGGGTACAATGTCGACGATCCAGACGAACTTTAGCGCCCAACGAGCGCTTGACGAAAGAAAACAACAATTACGGCTGGCACAGCTAGAAGTAGAGACGCTGAAATACGAACAAAATTATTATAAGAGCGCTGAATATAAAGAGCTAGAAGCGCGCAGCAAGTTAGGTCTGGCAGATCCTGGCGAGAAGCAGCTAATACTGCCAGAGAATAGCGCTGCAGTGAAATCTCTCGACAGCCAGGACGATAGCTCATCTTATGTTAAAACAGCTCCACGCAACAATACGCCTGCCGTGCACAAGTCAAACTTCCAACAATGGATTGATTTTCTGACTGGCAAAACTGCTGCTTCTCGCTTGCAGAAGTGATACGTAGTTTGCTATAATAGTACCCGTATCGCGGGGTGGAGCAGCCTGGTCAGCTCGCTTGGCTCATAACCAAGAGGTCGCTGGTTCAAATCCAGCCCCCGCTACCAAGAAAAAAGCTCAACTTTTGGTTGAGCTTTTTTCTTGGTTAACTGACTGGTTTAAGCTAATTTGCTAGCAGCGACCCGAATAGCTTCACTCCAGCTCAAGAAAACGTGCGGCGTGTCTGCCAAGTCTTTGGCGGTTAGGCCGTGCCTCACAGCTAGGGCGATTTCGTGGATACTATCGCTAGCATTCGGCGCGACAATAGTACCGCCGGCTATAACGCCTTTCTTGTCGCATACTAGTTTGACGAAGCCGTCGCGGAAATCGCTGGTATTTGAGCGGCCGATGATTGATAACGGTGCCATAGCTTTGTTGATTTTGAGGTCGCGTTTGATACAATCGTCTTCGGTCAAACCAACAGATGACACTTCTGGGAAGGTGAAGGTTGTCCGCGGCGTAGCAGTATAATCTGGCGCGATTTGATTCTTTGAAAAAAGGTTATGAGCAGCAATCCGCGATTCTAGCAGTGCAGTATGCGTGTGCTCAGAGTTGCCGATAATATCCCCAGCTGCATAAATGTGGCGAGCGCTTGTCTGTAAATATTCGTTAACATGGATGCCGGTTGGGTCGTATTGGACGCTGGCGTTCTCTAGTCCTAAATCAAGGTTTGGCCGACGTCCAGTTGCCACCAAGATATCCTCGACGCGTACCGACTTTTCGACCCCGCCGCGCAGGAATGATACGCGGTAGCCGAGTCCGTCTTTGACTGCTGCGACTGTCCGTGTCTGTGTCAATGACGTAATGCCTTTATGCTTCTTGAGGTAGGCTTCTAGCAGCTCGCCA
>JABCOE020000085.1 GCA_013333795.2 Candidatus Saccharimonadota bacterium
CGATAGCCACGGGAGAAACAGCAACAAACTAAACGCATAAGCCCCTATCCAGCGGCACTCTTTCCATGAAGACTTACGCAGCTTACCAGCATCCATCGCGGCTAGCCAGGCTAGATGGGCCAGCCACAAAAGCGCTAAGTAGTATAGCGTGTACATACCGAGCGCCACCAACGCTCCATAAATAAGCCAGTCAGTCCACCGCTTGCTAGAGTGTGCCCGTACCAACATTGCCGTCGCCGCTACGCCGATTAACGACGCCATAGCGTACATGCGAATTTCGAAACCGTAGCGCATTAATAATGGCGCCAGGAGCAACATCGTTAGCACATAAATGGCTGCTCGCGCATTAAAATGCTTTTTAATAAAACAACCAGCTACCGCAATTGAGGCTCCATAAAAGATCACGCTTAGCGAGCGCAATGCCAGTTCGCTCCAGCCAAAAACATTCGCCCAAATTTTCAGAATGAGATAATACAGCGGCGGATGAGTATCAAGCGCCGACAGCCGAATAATCTCGCTAGCAGACCGCTTGGCTACCATTATCGAATATGCTTCATCAAACCAACCGCTCTGCCGCAAGCCAATCCATAAACTAAGAGCTGCCGCTACTACTGGCACAGCAATTATCAGCCACCTATAGACCTTGTCATAGTCATTACTATACTTCCAAAATAATATTTTCATGCTTTGATTATATTACGACTAGGAAAAACTCGCAAAATAATATATAATAGCTTTGCACATCTATCGGGGTGTGGCGCAGTTGATAGCGCGCGCGGTTTGGGACCGTGAGGTCGAAGGTTTGAGTCCTTTCACCCCGACCATATAGTATTTTCGCTTAAATCCACCGTCATATCGTATGGTGGATTTATTTTTATAACAAATACGGAATTGTCTTCAGTATGGAAATTAAATACAACCTTGTGATACGCTGCGTTTTTTTCTATCAAATCCTGCGTTGTAAGTCCAACTCCTTTTGAACAGTCGTAGATATAGTACTTACTGCATTAATCTGGGATTGGTAGATAAATTCTTGCTCCTTGTACGTTCGTGTCTTTTTCTCGTTCACCATACTACCTACTTAATATAATGTCTCGCAATAAGATTTAACGTTTTTATGGCGTATGAAATGCTATAGGCTTTTTGATATAATAAAAGAGTTCTAAGCTTTTAATACACAGCAAGAAACCGTAACGGATTTGTCCGTACGGTGTCCGCTTTTGAAAAGGACACCGTGTAAACAATAGGCGGAAACTTGTTGTGATAAAGGCTTAGAACACCTCACGGTGTCCTTTTTTGCTTGGTACTCTTGTGAGGGTAATACAAGCTAAGCAAGAGGAGTAAACAATGACAAACGACAAAATACTAGGCAAACAAATCTTTAAGAAGTGGTGGTTCTGGGTTATCGTGGTGGTTGTCTTGGGTATTATTGGATTAATGACACAAGACACTACGACAACTAACAACACAGCCACTAATCCACCAGCAAACAACACCGATAACACGCAAAAAGTTGGTAAATTACCAGTACTCAACAAAGCGGACTTTACAGGCAAAGAAGGACTAGTAGTATTCCATGACTTAAAGACTAAAGGTTACGCCGTAACAGCTAAATACGAAAATGAAAAAGTACCAGCGGCTAATCAAGACCATACAGAACAATTTACAAATGCCAGCGCGACCAGTTGTAGCGATAGGCTTGGTTGGGATGCATATATTGTAAGCGACATACGGCAAGACGGCGACAATATAACTGTAATTACGACTAATGTACCTAATAGAAATCAAACGTGTCCAGCGGGTACTACGGACGACCGCTAGTGATGCGTTATGAAAGACCGAAGAACTTACAAAATACTCACCGCCTGTAGCTTTGTACTACCTATTAATCGCTTTTATTTAGGCAATCTCAAGGGTGTATTCTTACGCTGTATCACCATGAACTATTTTCTGTTTGGATGGTTTATAGATTTGCTTTATATGAACAAAACATTTGATGAGGCGATGACTAAGCGTGGTTTCGTCAACACAAATATACGCAATGAGCAAGGATAATAACTAAACCGCTGCAATTTCACAGTCATTATCATAACTCATCATGTTATCTATATATAACGCCAGATATAATCAGTCTACATTGTAGGCTCGTTACACATCGCTACAAACCGATCACCTGGAATATAAACCTGCCTGCCAAACGGCAGGTTTTGTTATTTGCCTTGTTTTGCCCTCTTATACTCCTCATGCTATCATAACTATATGAAAAGCAAACACCACTCGCGCCGCCGCATAGTCGTTAATATTTTTGGCACATTAGGGTATTTGTCAGTATTTTTGCAGTGGACATGGACGGCAATTATATTACTATATCCGTTATTCCAATCAGAAGCTGTACAAAAGATTTTTCTACCAGAACGCCAAGCGCCTCGCCCCGTCGTGAGCCACTCTGGATGCTATAGCGATGCCGCTCCATTCATTGCCATTGTCTCTATTGCCATTACAGCTGCAATTATTGTTATGTCAATAATCACGCTAATAGGATTGCCAAAGAAAATCGGCAAGACTGGCGCTAAAATCACGCATTCGGCAGCCAACGTGATAGCCGCCAATACCCGCCCGCCAAAACAACAACTAGCAAAAAAATGGAAATTAAACTTGTCGTACAAACTGATAATCTGCATTAAATTAATATTGACGGTTCTGCCAGTCATTCTGCTGCTCTTTGCGCCGACAATTCCTAAACTACCACACCAAGTTATGACTATCGTCGGCAATTTCTGCTTAGTGGTATCAGCTGTTTATTGGCTTATCCAATATGCCTTAGCCAAAATCCTACGCGTGCCGCGTAAAGAAATTTGGTAATTCAAGCCTTCGGCGGGATGATGTCTATGGTGCGCGTTTGCTTATCTAGCGGCAATTGATGACCAGCATCAAATTTATAGACAAGCAACGTACCAAACGGCATTTCCACTTTACCAATCTCTTCATCAGGAATCTGGTCGAGATACTTCATCAGTGCGCGAATAGTGTTACCGTGCGAAACGAGCAGGATATTTTCGCCTCTTTGCAGCCGCGGCAAGATCTCGTTTTGAAAGTACGGAATTGCCCGCGCGTAAACATCTTTGAGCGTTTCGCCGCCCGGTACCGGGTAATCCCAGCCACGGCGAATTCCCTGAAATGCCTCACTGCCAATCTCGTCTTTGACTTCCCATTTGTTTTTGCCAGTTAAGTCGCCGTAATCACGCTCGTTAAGCGGCTTGGCGATAATCCGTTCGAGATCCGCCTGGTCGCCCTTACCGCGCAGAATTCCATCGCAAGTCTGCTGCGTACGTTTGAGCTCGCTAGTATAAGCGGCATCAAATTGAATATCGCGAATAATTTCACCAAGCTGCTCGGCTTCGCGCATGCCTTTTTCTGTCAAATTGACATCGGTCCAGCCAGTCCACTTACCTAATAAATTCCACTCGCTTTCTGCGTGGCGGCTAATAACTAAAATTCCCTGTTTTTGCACTTCCATAAATTCATTATACCGCGAAAAACGAGTTGCCTGAAATATTTTATCCGTGAGATTTCAAACAGTCTAGTCTTCTGCATTAAATGCTATAATATAACTATGAACGATTTCACAATTCAATCAATCAAAGCAAGACAAATCCTCGACAGCCGCGGCAACCCAACCGTTGAAGCAGACGTTATTTTAAATAACGGCACGCTTGGCCGTGCTGCCGTACCGAGCGGCGCTAGCACTGGCTCGGCTGAAGCGCTTGAATTGCGCGATGGCGGCATTGACTGGTCGGGTAAGGCTGTTTACCAGGCAGTCCGTAATGTTAACGAAGTCATTGCACCAGCGCTAGCTGGACACGATGCCAGCGACCAAGCTGCTCTCGACCAGATAATGATCGATTTAGACGGCACTGATAATAAATCCAAACTTGGCGCTAACGCCATTCTCAGCGTCAGTCTAGCCGCTGCTAAAGCTGCCGCCAGTGCCAAGAATCAGCCGCTGTGGCGCTACGTCGCAGAAATGACCGACAGCACACCTGTCCTGCCGTTGCCGATGATGAACGTGCTCAATGGCGGCGCTCACGCAGCTTTCGCAACCGATATTCAAGAGTTTATGATCATTTGTAAAGGTGCGCAGACTTTTGCAGACACACTCAAAATGGGTACCGAGATCTTTCATGCGCTAGCCAAAGTACTAAAAAATTATGATTATCCAACTACTGTCGGCGATGAAGGCGGCTACGCACCGCGCGTCCGCAACGGCAATCGCGAAGCGCTGGCCTTATTGTCCGAAGCTATTCAAAACGCCGGCTATGAACTCGGCCGCGACGTTGTTTTTGCGATGGACGCGGCGTCAATCGAATTCTATCAAGAAGGACGCTACGAGCTTAAATGCGAAGGCAAGTCGCTAGCAAGCAGTGAAATGGTTGATTGGCTAGAAGCCTTAACAAATGAATTTCCAATTGTCTCAATCGAGGATGGTCTAGCCGAAAATGATTGGGATGGCTGGAAGCTGCTGCGCGAACGGCTCGGCGACCGCATCCAGCTAGTCGGCGACGATTTGCTTGTCACGAACACCTCGCTGATTGAACGGGCTATCGCTGAACAAACTGCCAACGCGCTGCTAGTTAAACCAAATCAAATTGGCTCGCTGACCGAGACTATTCAAGCTGTTAAAATGGCGCAAAATGCTGGCTGGCGCACCGTCATGAGCCATCGCTCTGGCGAAACCGAAGACACGACAATCAGCCACTTGGCCGTTGGCCTGGGTTGCGGCCAGATTAAAACTGGATCGCTATCGCGAACCGATCGTGTCGCTAAATATAACGAGTTATTACGTATCGCCGAAGCTGACCAATCATTGACGCTAGCGCAGCCATTTAGCGAATAAATAAAACTGTAGGTTTTACTTCTAACAAAGCGAAAAACGCCTTTTCTTTGTCAAGAGGTGTTTTTCATATCAAACTAATTATGTTATACTACTAACGAATAATCGTTTTAGGAGGTTAGTTGCTCTCGATCAAACAAAAAAAGTACCGCCGTCCATATGCTATTTTTGCAGCGGCGATATGCCTGATTAGCACTGGTGTGTATTTTATGATGCTGACCTTATCGCCGTCGGTAGCGCCTCTGATTTTTACCAAGCCGATTGATGCTAAATCGCTGCCAAAAGCCAAAATCGGCGAGAACCGTATTGTTATACCGCGCATCGGCGTCAATATTCACTACGACAAAGGCCGCAACGCACTCGATCGCGGTGCTGAATGGCGACAGCCAAACCATGGCAACCCCAAAGATGGCGGTAATTTCATTATTGCTGCCCACCGCTTCAGTATCCAGCCAACACCGCAGGGTACTGTTGAGAAATCGCCTTTTTATAACATTGATAAGATGAAACTAGGCGATAACATTGTAGTCGATTACGAAGGTGCTCGCTATGCTTACGAAATCACTAAAATATTTGATGTCAAACCAGACCAGACTGAAATCGAAGCTCCATCCCAAGAAGCAAAGCTGACTCTATACAGCTGCGAACTTGGCGGCTCTGATGCTGGCCGCATCGTCATCACAGGCAAACTGCTCGGTCAAGTCGAACAATAAAATACTCTACCAGTTCATACAGTAGAGTATTTTGATTATAAATTGCAGGCAGATAAAAAGGTAGTTATTTGGCGAACTCACCCGCGCGAGTTTCACGGATAACATTCACCTTGATAGTTCCAGGATACTGCATAGTTGACTCAATCTTAGTCGCAATATCACGTGCTAGCTTGATAGCGCTAAGGTCATCGATTTTCTCTGGCGTGACAATCACGCGAATCTCGCGGCCAGCACTTATAGCGTATGCTTTCTCGATACCTTGGAAGCTGGTCGCAACATTTTCGAGATCACGCATGCGCTCAGCGAAATTCTCAGCAGAGATATTACGCGCACCCGGCCGAGCGGCACTGATCGCATCGCAAATACGAACGACGATAGCCTCTGGCGTAGTCGCTTCAATGTCGTCGTGATGAGCCTCAATCGCATGACAGATACCCTCGCTCAGGCCAGCTTTGCGGGCCAGCTCGGCACCGATATGATGATGTTTGCCTTCAATTTTGTGGGTAACTGCCTTGCCCATATCGTGCAGCAACGTCGCTATTTTGGAGGTGCGAACATCAGCGCCAATCTCGCTAGCAATCATACCAGCCATATGCGCCATTTCGGTCGAGTGCTTAAGAACATTTTGACCATAGCTAGTTCTAAACTTCAGCTCGCCAAGTAGCTTTAACAAATCGCGCGGGATACCGGTAACGCCAACTTCGCGCGCAGCATCTTCGCCAGCACGCTGGGTTTCCTTATCGATTTGCTTTTCAGCTTTCGCAAAGACTTCTTCAATACGCCCCGGATGGATACGGCCGTCCTTCATTAACATTTCGAG
>JABCOE020000086.1 GCA_013333795.2 Candidatus Saccharimonadota bacterium
CGGCTTAGACGCTAAAAGCTTAGAGATTACCACTCTCAGCGTTACTGCTGGTTCGCGCATGCGCCGCTACAAGCCAGCTTCACGCGGACGCGCCTTGCCGTTCGAGAAAAAATCGAGCCACATTCTAGTCGAGGTCTCGGGCGTCGAGAAAGTTATCAAGAAACCTGCTAAGAAGACTGAAGCAAAAGCTGTTAAGCCAGCAGAAAAAGAGGAGAAGAAATAAATGGGACAGAAAGTTAACCCGTTGAGCTTCCGCCTCCAGACCAGCAAAGCTTGGAACTCGCGCTGGTTCGCCAGCAAGAAAGACTTTGCGGTTTGGCTAGCCGAAGACGGCAAGATTCGCGACTTGATCGAGAAGAAGTTCTCGTCGCGCCCGACAATCGCTAAAGTCGAAATCGAGCGTAGCGCCAACCTTGTCACCATCACTATCTACACCGCCAAAGCTGGTGTAGTGATTGGCCGTGGCGGCGCCGGTATCGCTGAGCTCAAGAAGGAAATCGAAAAAATCGTCAGCTTGCCGATTCGTATCAATGTCGAAGAGGTACGCCGGCCAGAATTAAACGCCAAGCTTGTCGCCGAAAACATTGCGCATCAGCTAGAACGCCGCGCCAACTTCCGACGTGCTGTTAAGATGGCGATTCAAAGCAGCCGCAACGCTGGCGCCAAAGGTATCCGTATCGAGGTCGCAGGACGGCTTAACGGTGCCGAGAGGAGCCGCCGCGAAAAGTTTATCGAAGGTTCAGTGCCGCTGCATACGCTGCGCGCCGACGTTGATTTTCACGTCGCTCGCGCTCAAGGTCCGAACGGTACTGGTATCGTTGGTGTCAAAGTATGGATTTACAAAGGTGAAAGGAGCTTGAAGTAATGTTATTACCAAAAAAAGTTGCTCACCGCAAAGTCCGTATCGGCAAAAACCGTGGTAACGCTACGCGCTGCAACTATGTCGCGTTTGGCGACTATGGTCTGCAAAGCCTCGACAACGAGCGCATTACCAGCCGCCAGATCGAGGCAGCTCGCCAGGCGATGACTCGCTACATCAAGCGCGGCGGTAAGATTTGGATTCGTATTTTTCCGCACACGCCAGTCACCAAAAAAGCTTTGGGCTTGAAAATGGGCGGCGGTAAAGGCAACCCTGAATACTACGTCGCCAAGGTCAAAACTGGCACGGTTATGTTTGAGATGAAGGGCGTTAGCGAAGAAATCGCTCGTGAAGCTATGCGCCTCGCCGGCCACAAATTGCCAGTCCGCGTCCGATTTGTTAAGAAGGAGGAAGCATAATGGCCGAAACCAAGAAAACCGCCAAGGCCGCCAGTGTCGTCAAATCAATCGGCGAGCTGCGCGCTGAATTAGCCGCCAAGCGCCAGGAATTGCTCAACGGCCGCCGCAGCCACAAAGCCGGCGAGCTCGTCAATCCACGCGCCCTCGGCCAAATTCGCAAAGAAATCGCGCGTCTACTCACCGCGATCCGTGCGCAAGAGTTAGCAGCAGAACAGGAGAATAAGTAATGGCAAAGACATTGACAGGCGTCGTGACGTCAGACGCCGCCGACAAGACGATTACCGTTACCGTGACATCTCGCGAAACGCACCCGATTTACAAGAAGCAGTATACTGTGACTCGTAAATACGCCGCACACGACGAGAAGAATGACGCTCACAAGGGCGATACGGTACGTATCATCGAGACTCGTCCGATTAGCCGCCGCAAGAGCTTCCAGCTCGACAAAATCGTCAAGCGCTCGGTCGGCTCAGTCGAGCTCAAAAGCGACGTCAACAGTGAAGTTAACGACAAGGTCGACTACGATCACGACACCGAGGAGGAAAAATAATGATTCAGCAAGAATCCCGCCTCAAAGTCGCTGATAACAGCGGTGCTAAAGAAGTATTGTGTATCCGCGTTCTCGGCGGTACCCGCCGCCGCTACGCTCGCGTTGGCGACGTGATCGTCTGTTCAGTCAAAGACGCCAGCCCAACCGGCAACGTCAAGAAGAAATCTGTCGTCAAGGCTGTGGTGGTTCGCACCCGCGATCAAATCCGCCGCAAAGACGGCTCGACCATTTGCTTTGATGACAACGCCGTGGTGATTATCAACGATGACAAGCAGCCAAAGGCTACCCGCGTCTTCGGCCCAGTGCCACGCGAACTACGCGCCATGGGCTACATGAAGATCGTCAGCCTGGCTCCGGAGGTACTCTAATGACTCAGCGTATTCATAAAGATGATACTGTCAAAATCATCGCTGGCGCCAACAAAGGCACCACTGGTAAAGTATTAGCCGTCTTGCCGCAGCAAAATGCAGCGCTAGTTGAAGGCGTCGGCGCCAAGACTCGCCACATCCGCCCGAACCAGCTTAATCCGCGCGGCGGCAAAAAGGATATCCACGTACCAGTTGATCTAAGCAAACTCGCACTTGTCGTCGACGAAAAATCTGGACAGACCAGCCGTGTCGGCTACTCAACCAAAGACGGCGCTAAAGTTCGCGTCGCCCGCCAACTTAACAATAAGGAGATTAAATAATGGCAGAAGCTAAACAATCAGCCGTTTACACTCCTCGCCTGAAAGCCTTGTACAACGAAACGTACCTCAAGGAACTGCAGGCCGAACTGAATCTCGACAACGTGAACCAGGCTCCTAGACTCGAGAAAATCGTCGTGAGTGTCGGTACCGGCAAAAGTAAAGATGACAAGCGCATGCTTGCCGCCGTCAAAAATACCTTAACGCGCATCACCGGCCAAGCGCCAGTCGAACGCCTAGCCAAAAAATCAATTGCTACGTTCAAGATTCGCAAAGGCATGGGCTCGCCAATCGGCGTGATGGTGACCTTGCGCGGTGTTCGCATGTACGAGTTTCTTGCCCGCCTAGTCAACGTTAGCTTGCCGCGTGTTCGCGACTTTCACGGCGTCGGCAGCAAATTTGACAAAAGCGGCAACTACAACCTCGGTATCACCGACCAGTCAATCTTTCCAGAGTTGACATTTGAAGAAACTCAGCTAGTACACGGCCTGCAAGTAACGTTCGTAATCAAAAACGGTAGCAAGGAAAATTCGCGCGCATTGCTCGAGAAATTTGGCCTACCATTTGAAAAGGAGGACAAATAATGGCGAAAAAATCTATGATCGCTCGCGACAAAAAGCGCTTGAAACTGATCAAGAAGTTTGCCGCTAAACGCGCCGCTCTAAAAGCTACCGACCCTGATGCTTTACAGAAATTACCGCGCAACTCTAGCCCAACCCGGCGCAAATTTCGCGATATGTCTGATGGCCGTCCGCGCGGCTATATGCGCCGCTTCGGCATGAGCCGCATTCGCTTCCGCGAAGAAGCCAGCAAAGGTAATATCCCAGGCGTCACAAAGAGTAGTTGGTAAAGGAAAGGAGAAAAAGATATGAGTTTACAATCTACTGACCCAATCGCGGATCTCCTGACCCGCATCCGCAATGCCGCACTAGTCGGTAAAACTGAAGTGCGCGTACCTACTAGCAAGCTCAAGAAAATCGTCGCCGAGCAATTGGTCAAGAATCACTACTTGGCCGACGGCAAGCTCGAGGACGGCAAGCCGCGCGGTACGCTCGTCATCACCATCAATAACAATGGCGAGAACGCAGCTTTTACCGAGCTAGCGCGCGTCTCTAAACCAGGTCGCCGCGTCTACGTTTCTAGCGATGACATTCCGAAGGTCAAGCAAGGCCGCGGCATCGTCCTAGTCAGCACCAGCAAAGGTGTCATGACCGGTGCCGAGGCTGTCAAGAGTAAGCTTGGCGGCGAAGTATTGCTGAAGGTTTACTAGCCACAACCCTAAATATAAAACGAGCATCCTTATCATGGATGCTCGTTTTATATTACGTAATAATACGCAGATCTTAACTCTGATGATGAAATCATTATATAATGAGTATATGGTTGATCTTAAAAGAATATCTTACGAAACAGGTAACCGAGAGTTATTTCGTAATGTGAGTTTTACTATCAACGCAGGCGACAAAATTGGATTAGTTGGTCCAAATGGAGTAGGTAAAACTACTTTACTAAAAATCATTAATGGAGATCTTAAGCCTACCTTCGGTAATGTTATTTTGAGTGGCGAGAAAATTGGAATTTTGCCGCAAAACCTAAACAAATGGCTTGACAAAACAGTCTATAGCTTTATTGAAGAAGTAACCGGCGTTAAATCAGCCAGAGAAGAGTTTGCCGCTCAATGCGAACGGCTAGCACAAGACACTAGCGAGAATACACTGTTAAATTATAATAAAGCTCTAGAGCAATACGAGAAATTTGAGGTTGCAAATTTTGATGCAACAATCAAAAAAGCTTTGTCACGAGCTACTTTGCGCGACATTAATCCAGAAAGACGTCTCGATACGTTTTCCGGCGGACAACGCACTCGGATAGCTTTAGCGGCAATTTTTGCATCCCGCTATGATCTGATTTTACTTGACGAGCCAACAAATAATCTTGACGATAACGGAGTGGCCCTACTCGAAGACTTTATTAGCAACTCACCAGTTTCATTTCTGATCGTATCGCATGATCGGCGGTTTTTAAGAAACGCTACAAAACAAATCATAGAGCTAGTTGGCAACAAAGGCATAAATAAATATAACCTTGGCTATGACGAATATATTAAAGCAAGAGCCAAAGATCGTCAGGCAATGATTAATCGCTACGAACAATACGAGAAAGAAAAAAAGCGGTTGCGCCGTGTTGCACGAGATGCCAAGATTCGCGCAAACTCGGCTGGGTCCAATCGCAAAAAATCTGACGGTGATAAATTAAACGAGCATTTTCGTAAGGAACGAGCATCATCAAACTTGGCTAGCGCATCCAGCGGCGCAGAGTCTCGCTTGCAGCAGTTAGATGAACCAGAAAGAGCGGAAGACGAAATTGCTATTAAATTTACTTTTGATGAAGTTTCCTCCAAAAAATGCAGGCTTGTCTCTGTACGCTCCTTGAGCATTTCACACGATGGAAAAAAAATAATCGGCCCTGTCACCTTTAATGTACGTCCTAGCGACAGGATACTGATTCAGGGAGAAAATGGCTCAGGCAAGTCCTCGCTGCTAAATTTAATCATGGACAACTCATTATCGTATCGTTCTGGAGAAGTGATTAAGAATGAGAATGTAAAAACAATCTACATGAATCAGTCGCAAACCTTGCCGCTCGAAAACAGCTCGCCATTAGATAATCTGCGACATTTATCGCCAGAGCTTGAATTGCATGATGCAATTAATACTTTGATTCGTTTTGGTTTAGATAAACGAACAATCTCTTCGACAAGAGCAGCTGATCTAAGTGGTGGCGAACGAGCTAAAGTTCTATTAGCAGCAATGTCAACAAGCTCACCTGACCTTATTATCCTTGACGAGCCAACAAACAATCTTGACATTCCTACAATTGAAGCGCTCGAGCTAGCGCTAAATCGATATAGAGGAGGTGTGGTAGTAGTATCTCACGATCGAGACTTTGTTGAAAACATTGGAACAACAAAGAAAATTAAAATATAAAATATAAAAAGCCTTGACAGAACCCGCTTTTTTTTGCTAATATCTAAACAACAGGGGAAGTTCCTCTGTAAGACTACCCGTCTTCGTCACAGAAAGGACAAACCATGGGTGGCATCAACTGCCCTCCTCCCTTCAGGGAGGGCGAGCGCGAGGAGATCTCCAAGGAGCTCCTCGCTACCTACACCGATAGGCTGGCGCGCTACTGCCACGCCCTGTTCAGCGGATCGGCTAGCTTCTTCGCTGCCAACGTGGCAATCGAGAAGGCCGTGCTGAGCGGGACCGGCAAGGTCTCCAAGGTCTCCGACGCTATCGAGAAGCTCGAGGCTTCGGAGAACATGCTCGGTGAGGCCATGACCAATCTGGGCAGTGTGGCTTCCATGTGGGCGATGATCTCTGACAAGAGCGTCTCCTTCAAGGACCAGCAGGAGCTCCTGGTTATCGCCACGAACAGGGTGCAGATCGCCAAGATGGAGCTCATGGCCATGAGCGTCAAGGGATCGTTGCAGCAGTCTCTGTGGCGTAACTCGGCGCTGACCGAGAGCTTCACCAAGGCGCTGCTGGCTATCAACGCGACCACCGCCTGGCAGTCTGGGTTCGCCCGAACCTTTGCGTCGGTCGGTATCACGGCCTAGTAAGGCCAACGCGACCTCGGCGAGATATATCTTCTCGCCGAGGTCGCCACTCAACTATGTACGATATTATTCAAACACCTTTTTCTGGTATAAAAACACTTCGTTTATCAGAGAGCGATACGTTTCGTCCTTGCTCAACGGGCACAGATCTAGAAGAGATGCAACTACACACCGAAATGGAACGCTATGAGAACAGAACTCTGTCTAAGTTGCGTGATATGGGGATAGCGGCTATAGCCTCCGCAGCTCACATAGAACAGACAAAAGCTAAAGAAAATGCTATAACAGAAGCAGTTGAAAGGGTGTCTTTAGCGTCTTGGTGGACATATAGAAGACAGCCTGTTTATATACTTACTACCTCAGAATCTAAACAGCTTCTGGAAAATGTCGGTATTGATACTCCTAGAGATTTTTCTTTTTCAATTGGTTTAGCACCGTCTAGCTCCTCAGAAAAAACGGTAGCATATTCAATACTTTCTAATACAGCTAGTTATCCTTTCGCAGTACTCGGCGGCGGATGTGACACTGATGAATATGTCGCTATAGAAAAAGCTGCAGTTGAATCAGTACAATCATGGGTTGGGTCTGTATGGATGAGTGAGCACAGAGAACCAATCTATTGGGATGTTCACGAACTACTCAATAGAGCAAATTCAATTAGCACAAAGCCTTGCATCACCACTAGCCGCCTACTAGATAAGATTGATATTGATTGTAATAAAGATGAGTTTGCCTATTGTGCAATTGCAACAAGCTCACTTATAACATCAATACGAAGCTATGAATTAGCAAAACTAGACCGTCAACCAGGTGAGTATCCTATGGTTTTTACTGAACATAATTTTTAGATTGCATTCTACTGATTATTGAGACATGAAAAAGTGATAACACACAGAAAACTTTCAAGAGCGTTTTTATTTATTAACTTCTATCTATTCTGATAGATTTTGCCAGCGCGGCGGGCCAGATGCCATTGCAACAGGGCGGCAATTACCACCACGCCAGCCACCGGACCAATCATTGCTAAAGTCGGTATCGTGAAGTCAAAGAATCGGCGTAACAGCGGTACAGCAAAGCTAGTCGACGCTACCAGCAACGCTGCCGCTATATACAGCATTCGCGCTGTCTTGGCGCGCCGATCCAGCACCACGCCCAACATCGGCCCCACCAAAAATACCAAATATACGCCAAAAAACGTTGCTACTAGCACCGTCATCGTCGATACCGTATCCTGGTCGTGCGGCTGCATAGCGCGCAGCATCAAGTACGTTATCGATACCGCCGCCCCCGATACCAGCGCAATTGGCGTCACCGCACCCAGCGTATCGCGCCAAAAATTGTGCGGGTTAATTCGATGATGCGACCGCGGCGGGAAGAGAGTCCACATAATCGTCGGCATCGTCACCAAGAAAATATTCAAAAAAGTAATGTGGCGCGGCGCATACGGATGTATCACGCCCAGCACCAGCGTTACCGCCAGCAGCACCAAACCGTAAATAATTTTGTGGAAGAACAGCGTCGCTATCACCTCGATCGCTTGCATAATTTGATTCCCCAAACGCATACCCAGCGGCAATGAATTAAACGAATTATTAAGCAAAATAATATCCGCTACCCGCCGGCTAGCTGGCGCCCCGGCATACATGGCTACGCCAAGGTCGGCTTTCTTGAGCGCTAGAGCGTCATTGACACCATCGCCAACCATGCCGGTAAATTGATGGTTTTGCTGCGAGAAGTGGGCGATTAGACGTTCCTTTTGTTCTGGTAAAACGCGCGCAAAAATCGTATGCTGGTCGGCAGCTGTAGCAAATGCCGGCTCGTCAAGCTCTGCCAGCTCGGCGCCAGTAATTGCCGTGTCAGGATTGTTAATTCCAGCAGCGCGCGCCACATACTGAACCGTCCGCGGATTATCACCGCTGATAACGCGAATGTTTACGCCCTGGCGCTGCAAAAACGCTACCGTATCGACGACGCCATCGCGCAGCAAATTACGCAGCAAAACTACCGCCAACGGCCGGCCGCTGCCCGACTTTAAAGATTTCAACGGCGTATCGTTATCGTCAAACTCCGCCAGCAACAATACGCGCAGACCATCGTCAGTCCACTTCTCGATCTGTTGCTGCTCGGCTGTTGATAGCGGCGCCATCCGCGCCACATATTCCGGCGCACCCATGATAAGTGTCCGAACCCGGCCATCGACTCGTGCTCTAACGCCAGCAAATTTACGCGACGAAGAAAACGCTAATATATCATCTACGGTATATTCATAAGGTAAATCAAGCGCAGTGATAATCGCTTGTCCAGTAGCATTACCGCCACTAGTCTCGTGCGCTACCATCGCCGCCAACTGCTTGACTGGCTCATTACCACTGCCAAAGGGTTCGACACGCTCTAAAGTAATCTCATCGCTAGTCAGCGTACCAGTTTTGTCAGTACATAATATATTAAGCAGCGCCATCGCCTCAATCGCCGACAACTTTTGCGGCAGAACCTTGGCCTGAGCCAATTTTAGCGAGCCAAACGCCAGCAGCAGCGAACTGGCCAACAGCAACCCCTCTGGCACGATGGTGATAGCACTGGTGATAATCGTTTTGAGAATTCGCACCGACTCGAAACCAGCAATATGGTAGCGCGCAAAGACCAAAAGCGACAGTACAATCGCGCAATAAGTCAAGAAAGTAATTGCGTTCTGAATCGCCTGCTGCAGCGGTGTCAAGCGCGGCGTATATTGCTTGAGCGTAGCACTGATTGCACCCGCCTTGGTGGCATCGCCGACTGCCGTTACTCGCACTCGCGCACCGCCCGCTATCACCGTGGTTGCCGCGTAGACTTCATCATGTTTCTTCTTATCAATTGAAGCTGATTCGCCCGTCAGCATGCTCTCGTTGACCTCTAATCCGCGCGCCGATAAAACTACGCCGTCCGCTGGCAGTTCATCGCCAGCCTCGAGCAGAATCTCGTCTCCAACCTGCAAGGAATCATACATCACTTCTGCAACTTCATCGCCGCGCACTAATCGTGCTCGCGGCGCACTCATCAGTTCTAATTGTTTGAGAGCATACTTGGCGCGAACTTCCTGAACAACACCAATCACTGTATTGACAGCAATCACTACCGATATAAACCAAGCATCGCGCCGCTCGCCGGCATACAATAGCGCTAGCGCCAGCAAAAAAATCGCAATGACAATTGGCGACATCAAATTACGGCGAACAATATCTAAATAATCCCGCATTTAACTCGTTCGGAGCCTCCGATAAACAAACTTCGCCGCCGGCCGCCAGCCAGAACTTGCATCATGATCAGCGCAATAAATGGTGCCGTTTTTGACTTCCTCAACCAAGAAAAGCGCCGGACAATACGGCACCAGAGTTCGATAGAAACGCAAGTCGTCCTGGCTGATATCGCGCCGGCCCGGATATACCTTAACGAACATATCATGGGCAATTTCCTCGAAATACTGCGGCTGGCCTTTCGGCGGGAAAAATATCTCGGGCCGCACACCCATACGCACCGCCATCTTACGAATGTCGCCCAGCGTCAGCTGCGACGAGCCTTCGATATAGCAGTACAGCTGCTTCTTGGCCGAGAGAAAAAAAGTCGCCGAAGCAGCTTGCCCGCAATCAATCCGCCGCGCCACTACCGTACTCACCTCTAAGGACACGCCAAAGCGGTCTTTGGCTATTTGCTCGATTGCAGCATCGTCAAAGAAATCATTATTCACAATCAAATTATACCATAGAACATTAGGGCATTTACCGAGCTTTGCGCTACAATAAAATAGATGGAAAAGTTCAAAACTCGCTACAATAAGCTTAATTCTGCTCAAAAAGAGGCCGTTGATACTATCGACGGGCCGCTGCTAGTCGTCGCTGGCCCGGGTACTGGCAAGACCGAGCTACTCAGCATGCGCGCCGCTAACATTTTGCGCGTCACCGACACGCTGCCCGAAAATATCCTCTGCCTAACTTTTACCGATAGCGGCGCTAACGCCATGCGGGCGCGTCTAGCGTCAATCATTGGTACCGATGCTTACAAAGTAGCAATCCAAACTTTTCACAGTTTCGGCACCGAAATAATCAACCATCATAGCGAGTATTTTTATCGCGGCGCTGATTTTTCGCCAGCCGACGAAGTGGCCACTTACTCGATTCTAACTGATATTTTCGAGGAGCTCGACTACAATAATCCGCTAGCCAGCAAAATGAACGGCGATTTCACGCATCTGCGCGACACGGCGCAAGTAATCAGCGAGTTAAAGCAGGCCGGCCTATCTAGCAGCGAGCTGCTGCAAATCATTGATAGCAACGAAAAGCTACTTGACGCTGTTGAGCCGGAGCTCGCAGCTATTTTTGCTAATCGCATCAGCAAAACCACTATCGCCCTGCTACCGCCAATTGCCAACAAAATTGCCGAACTGCCAGCTCCGCAATTGCCGCCAGCTATCGCGCCGCTAGCCGACGCGTTAGCACTAAGCCTCGCGCGTGCTTTCGACGAAGCAGTCGCTAGCGGCAAGACAACGCCGATCACCGCTTGGCGTAACGCCTGGCTCGAAAA
>JABCOE020000087.1 GCA_013333795.2 Candidatus Saccharimonadota bacterium
CTGACGGTTATGATATTTTGATGAAAAAGTTGAGGGCATAGTGTAATGACCGAGCGTGTTTTGCCGAGAGGTGCTCGTCTGATTCCTCCGGAAGCGAAACTTGTTTTTAGAGGTGAGATTTACGAAGTACATCAATGGCCGCAAAAGATGCCTGATGGTAGCGTAAAAACTTTTGAAATGCTGCGCCGTTCAGACACTGTGATGGTCATTGCGCTTGACGAGGCTGGCGATGCGCTGGTAATCGACGAAAAGCAACCGGGCGGGATTGTCCGCAAGAACCATTTGCCAGTCGGCCGGGTTGACTCTAGTGACGAGTCGGTGCAAGCAGCGGCGCAGCGCGAATTTAGCGAAGAAACAGGCTGGATTTTTGCTAATTGGAGACCGCTAGATGTCGTGCAGATGGAAAAGAAAATCGAGTGGTTTACTTATTTGTTTCTGGCTACAGGAGCGTTACATCGAGCAGCGCAGCATCTTGATGCTGGCGAAAATATTACGGTTAAATCAGCACCCTTGGCAGAAGTACTGCATCAAGACAACGTGCTTCGGTATTTTCCGTGGCTTCGCGATGTCGAGTCGGCCGAAGATTTAACGCCTCGTGATTTTTGAAGCTAGCTACTGATTAAAAGTAGCTATTGAGCTTAAAAAGCGCTATACTAAGATTCATGACAAAACCTTTTCTTCTTTTACAATCCCGTCCCGAGGACGAAGCGTCTGACGACGAATATGCAGCTTTTTTGAAATTTGGCGGTTTGCAGCCGGAGCAGCTGCAACGCTTACGGCTTGATCGCGGCGAGTTCTCGTCAGTTAATTTGGATGATTACAGCGGTATTTTTATGGGTGGCGGGCCGGCTAATTTTGCTTATCCGCCAGAGGAAAAATCGCCGGAACAATTGCAGTTTGAAGATTATATCATGCCGCTGCTTCGCCGGATTACAACTGAGGATAAGCCGTTTTTAGGCACTTGCTTGGGTGTGGGGGCGCTGGTAACGGCGCTGGGCGGCCGGACTGATTTCGATCATGGCGAGCCGGTTTGCGCGGTGGATATAAATTTGACGCCGGAAGCGCAGGACGATCCGCTGCTGGTTGGCTTGCCAGCTAGTTTTCGCGGCTTCGTCGGGCATAAAGAGGGGACAGATACGGCGCCGCCGAACAGCGTGGTGCTAGCGCGCTCTGCGGCCTGTATACAATTGCTGCGCGCCGGGAAAAATGTTTATGCGGCGCAATTCCATCCCGAGCTTGATGCTGACGGCTTGGCGCTGCGGATTAATATTTATAAGCACGCTGGCTATTTCGCGCCAGAGGAAGCTCAAGATCTGATCGATGCGGCGTACCGCGAATCGGAATTGGTAACCGAACCAGTCAAGATATTGCGGCGGTTCGTTGAAAAATACGCGGAATAGTTTGACGCTTTCTAGATAAGCTGCGAAAACTTCCTCTTATTATAAAAAGCCTCGGATAAAACCCGAGGCTTTTTTGGCAAGATAAAACTGAGAATAGTTTATTCTTTTTTCTTGCCGCGCGATTTGACGGCGATTTTTTTCGGCTCTGGCGCCGGCGTGACTGGAACGGTGACTTTCAAGACGCCGTCGTCCAGGTGCGCTTCGATAGCGTCGGCGTCGGCGCGCTCTGGCAGCTGGACGCTGCGGTAGAAGCTGCTGCTCGACTCGCGTACGACGTATTTCTTGTCTTTATCTTCTTCCTTTTCGTGCCGCTGGGCTTGAATGACCAGATTGCCGTTTTCGACGGATATACTGACATCATCTTCGTTAAATTTCGGCAGGTGAACCTCGACGACTAGCGCGTTATCTTTCATGTAAACATCAGTGGTAGGCAAACCGACCGAGCGCACTTGGCGCGGCATCCAGTTGTCGTCATTAAAGAAATGGCGCTGCAGGGCATCCATTTCGGCAAACGGGTCGAATCGAACGAGTTTACTCATTTGTATTACTCCTTTCGTTTATGATTTGGCGAGCTTTTGCTCTATATTTTATTGTAATTGGTTGGCACTCGCGTGTCAAGAGTGCCAAACATAAGTAGAATAACAGTAGTCTAGCGTGCCTCGAAGATTTCCCTGATTTTTCCACGGCAGTACATACGCTATATATAGTGGCACTATATATAGCGTATGTGTAGCTTTGTCTAAATACGGTACAATAGATGTATGGGATGGTTGCGTGATTTAATTTTTGGCGAGCCGGATGGTGATGACGAATATTTGGCGCGTCTTAATAATAATGATATGGTCTCGCCGCAAGATAATCGCGGCAGTAGGGACGAAAATAACTTCGATAAAGACACTTCAGGGGTTGCTGCAGATACTAGGAAGTCAGACAGTAAGCCTCAGCCCGATCAATATCACTCGGCTAACGGGCAGAAAGTGATTCCCGAGATAGAGGTTGAGCGCACCGAGGCGCATCCGTCGGGCGACAATAAGTACCTCGAGGTGTGGGCGCATATTCGCAACCACGCGAGCTTTGACGTGGAGCTTGACAAGTATGAGATATTAGGGCAGCGAGGCGACTTGAATAAATTTCTCA
>JABCOE020000088.1 GCA_013333795.2 Candidatus Saccharimonadota bacterium
AAGACGACCGCCAAGAAAACGGCCGCCAGCAAGACGACTGTTCGTACAGTATCTGCCGAAAAAGTAGAAGCACCAAAGAAGGAAACTGCCGCTGCCAAACCTACGACAACTAAACGCAGCAGCGTCAAGCTTCCATCAAATATCATAAATATAATCTTTGCCGAACTAATCGGTACGTTCGTATTGACGCTGGTTGCTTTGACCACATTCAAAGACGGCGGCGTTGGCGCGCTAGCTATCGGCTTCACGCTAGTAATGCTAGTGATGAGCATCGGCGCTGTCTCGGGCTCGCACGTCAACCCAGCCGTAACATTTGGTTTGTGGACTATGCGCAAGCTCAAGACAATCCTGCTGCCATTCTACTGGGGCGCCCAATTCATCGGCGCTATGCTGGCTGTAATCGTCACCAACTGGGTTACTGGCGGCTCGATTAACTTCGGCTTTAGCGGATTTAGCAGCATGAACTGGTCGATATTCGGCATTGAGCTGGTCGGCACCGCCATCTTCCTATTCGGACTAGCAGCAGTTCTATCGCGCGAAGAAACTTGCAATACTGGCAAGGCGCTCGGTGTTGGCTTGGCGCTAGCAGTCGGTATTTTGACATCTGGCTATTTGTTATCGACTGCCAAGACGCAAGCAATCGCCGATTATCAAAGCAAAGCAGCATCTTCAGCTTCTAATAAAGTTGAGATTCCTCACGTCGCTTACGTCAAAGGCGCTAGCCTTAACCCGGCTGTTGCGCTAGCAATGACCGATTCGACCGAAAAGGAGCTCACTACTGGTTCAGCTGGCTCTAACGAAGTTGTCAATTCACGCTTCTCGCTCGAGTCGCTAGTTGGCGCTTTAGCGGGCGCCGCTGTCGGTGCCAACCTCTACGTTTTGGTCGCTGGCCGGCAAAAGAAAGACTAAGGCTTAGCTTTCTTAACAAAAATATCCCGTCTATCGGCGGGATATTTTGATAGCCAAAAACCTTTACTTCCTATCAACAGATGACGGACGATCAAGCGCCAATACTTCAACAGAAGAATCATTACCAGCGATCTTCACCACGTCTTTATCAACTTTGCCGAGCTCTTTATGAGCGTTGTTATAATGATTGACTGTCGTACCGAGACTATTGCCTAGTTTTTGCATATACTCTTCAAATTTGGCGATGTGTTGTCCGAGCTTGCCGACGCGGACTTGAATATCCTTAGCCTGCTCCTCGATTTGCAAACTGCGCAAACCTTGCAATACCGTTTGCAAATACGCCATAAAACTTGTCGGACTGGTGATAATCACGTGCTTTTCGCGAAAAGCATACTCAATCAGATCGCGCGAACTGCCGCCCTGGCCAACATTATTGATCAGTAAATCATAATACAACGATTCGCTGGGAATAAACATAAATGCGAAATCCATAGTATGCTCGCTCGGACGAATATATTTGCTGGTTTCGTCGATGCGCCCTTTCAGATCAGCTTTGACTTTTTGCATTAGCTGCTCGCGCTCTTTGCCGCTAGCTTCAATCATTCGGTTGTAATTTTCGAGGCTAAATTTGCTATCAACTGGTAGAATCTGACCCTTATCAAGAAAAATCACCGCATCAACCATTTCGCCGTCGCGAAACTTATACTGAGTCTGATACTGCCCTGGCGCCAAAATATTTTCGAGAACGCTCGACAAATAGTATTCGCCAAAAACACCGCGCTGCTTGGGGTTTTGTAGAACATTTTGCAAGGTTTTGAGGTCAGTCGCCACATCAACGACCCGCTTGTTGGTCTCGTCGAGCTTGGTCAAGCGCTGCGTGACATCGGCCACCAATTTTGAACTTTCACTGAGCTGCTTTTGTACCGATTGCTGAGTTGACAGCTGCGAGCGTTCGAGCTTGTCGCTCATTGTTTGCTGCAAATTAGCGATAGAACGCGACAATTCAACAACATCGCCCTTAATCAGCTCTACCGCCGAGTTATTTTGCACTCGCTTCAGCTGCTGCATCAACACAAAAATAACCACGCTAGCCGCTGCAACGACTATCGCTAAAATTATAAGCAAAACCATTATTTCCATATAGCTAGCATACCGCAAATAACGGTTCTGCGCCAGCTACCCAGCAATAATCACCCGAGCCGCTACAATCAGCACAATCGATACTACTAAGTAAAGTATGAACGACCGCAATCGCGCCAGCCAAGTAAACATCGCATACGTCAACGCGCCAATTACCGTCATCGCCGCCATCGCCCAATACCATGGCAATAGCGCTAAATATGATTGCAGCCCCCATAGAGCCGCTATTGAAGCAATAACGATAAATAACGGCCGGTAAATTCGCGCCTGCGACAACAATATCAACCCGCCGATTGACACCAAAGTTACCGAAAAAATTGCTACATACAGCGGCGCATTCTGGCATAAATCATTATCGCCGCGGCACATCACCGCCGACGCGACCTGGCCAACCAAAATATACAACACCGTTAGTATTGCACCAGCGAATGCTCCATAGATAGCAGCTCGAATGATATCCTTTTTGTCCATCGGAATAAACGGCTCCAGCTTCACTGCTGCAGTCTCGTTTGCGTTGTTCATAGGTTTCTCCACATTAGTCATCTTACTGAGTTATTTTACTACATTCTTGCGTTTTTTGCTAGATGCAAGCTTAGCATTAGGCCAATCCACGTACCACAACGCCCCCAAGCAAGCCACCGCCATGCCACCGACAACATCAAGCGGCGTGTGCACCAGCGCTAATATTCTGCCAACGCCGACTAGCAGCGCCATAGTTAGCATAATTATAGTAATCGAGCGGCGACGCAGCGCATACCAGACCGCCAGCACCAAAAACATCGCAAAAAGCGCATGATCCGACGGAAATCCCGGATTATTCAGATAAGCCGCCCCTGGATTAACGCCGAGCAACTCAAACGGACGCAGCTGTTCAGGCTGATATATTAGCCCAAGGATTTTAGCAACCACATAAGACGTCAGCCCAGCCATCAGCACGCGAGAATAAATTTCATAGCGGCGCTTACTTTCAACCTTAAAAAATAACTCATACAAAGCCAGCAGTACTAACGGAATCAGCAGCCAGGCGGCGATTATCTTAACCAGCCAAGCCACCTTATCGTTGCAGCTCCTCGACTAGTTGCTGGCGGGGAATGGGCTTATTCTCACCGGTTGCCATATCCTTCACTGTCGCGAAACGGCCGCGTACTTCTTCCTCGCCAATCAAGACTACTAACGGTATACCAAGACGATCAGCATAGCGCAGCTTCTTTTTTAACGGCACCGATTCGGGATTGAGGATTGTCGCTACGCCAGCTCGCCGCAGCTCGGCAGCTATTTGCAGCGCCTCGCCGAATTGCGCATCGTCAAAGGCCGCCACCATACAGCGCGCCAATGTCTGGCGAGTACTAGACACGACGCCTGCCTCGCGTAGTTTATAGAATAAGCGCGATAAACCAATCGACACACCAACGCCTGGCAAACGTGTCCGCGTATAGTTCTCGGCCAAGTTATCGTAGCGTCCGCCCGAGCAAACACTACCAACTTCTGGATAATCATCAAGCGTCGTTTCGTAGACTACGCCAGTATAATAATCTAGTCCGCGCGCAATCCGTAGGTCTAACTGAATACGCTGCTCTGGCAAGCCCATGTTTCGCAGCATCGCCAGCAACTCGCGTAATTTTGCCGTGCCAAGCGCGAAATCATCAGAATTGATCTCGTTTTTCATTGACTCTAGCTGCGATAAAATCTCGTCGTTACTGCCGCTAATTTCTGTGAAGGCAACTACTTGCAAGACTTGCTTTTTGCTAAGACCCAACTCGCGTACCTCCGCCATAAAATCTTGGCGCGATATTTTCTCGATTTTATCGACTACTCGCAGCACATCCGCCGATACATCGGCCAAACCAATTCCAGCGAAAAAGCCGTTCAACACCAAGCGATTATTGACGTGAATTGTAAACTCGCCGAAAGCAAACTGCTCAAAAATATCGTTGATTACTGCCGGAAACTCCGCATCGGCCGCCACGCTTTCTGAACCAATCACATCAATGTCGCACTGGTAGAATTCGCGGAAACGCCCGGCTTGGGCTCGCTCGGCGCGGTGCACTTTGCCAATCTGGTAACGCCGGAACGGGAAAACCAGCTGACCCTCGTGTTCAGCGACATAGCGCGCCAGCGGTACCGTTAGATCAAAACGCAAGCTCAAATCATTCTTGCCGCGTTCGAACCGATAGATTTGTTTCTCGGTTTCGCCGCCGCCTTTCGCCAACAATACCTCGCTCAGCTCAATATCTGGCGTGTCCAGCGGCGCGTAGCCATAGCGCTCATAAGTTTCGCGAATAATGTCACGCAAACGATTAAACTCTATTTGGTCGCCTGGCAGGTATTCGCTGAAACCACTCGGAATGCGGGGAGTAGTTGTCTTCATATCATTATTTCTTGGCTGGGGTGGAGGGATTCGAACCCCCGCATGCTGGGACCAGAACCCAGTGCCTTACCACTTGGCGCCACCCCATCGCGCCTACCTTAATATATCACTAGAGCGTCGTTATTTCAAATCTAGCCGCCGTAGTTTAGCAGTCAAATACGCCACAGCTGCTAGCCATGCGCCGGACAGCAGCAGGCTAACCACCCCCGGCAGCGCCGCTACCGCGCCAAACAAACTAACTTTCCCCTGCCCGCCGCTCATCAGCACAGCCGCGCTAATCATCAGCCAAACGCCAGGCGCTAGTAATGTGCACGCACCTGATATTCGCCGCCCTAGTCTGCCCAGCCGCGACATAGACAACAAAAATGGCAAAGAAATAAACTCTAGCAAAACTATAGCAATCGCGGCGATAGTGCCGCCACCAATCCCCAGCGGCTCTAGAGTTTTTGGAAATTTCTCGAACCTAAACAATTGTGCCAACATTATAATAATAGTCCAGAAACCTGCTGCCAGCGCCGCATACTGTGCGCGCTTCTTGAAAATTGTTGGCGGAAAAATACCAGCTATAAACTGTTTCATATTATTAGCATAGCATTTTTCCACACGATTTTTTATTTTTTGTCCAAAAAATGCTTGCTATTAAACACAAAAACGTATATTGTATAGACAGCGAAGTTACAAAAACAAACACAAAAATGTATCGATCGCTCTCCGATAAATCCACCACAACAATGAAATACTCCTCTGCCTTGGCGAGGAGTATTTTGTTTCCTAGTTTAGTTGACGCTAGCTGAGCCTGCCCGGTACTAGCAAAATCGCTTTATTCCCCGGCCTTTTTACTGTGCGCCGCCCGCCACTCGGCGATTTTGCCATGGTGCCCGCTAAGTAACACTTCTGGCACGCGCAAACCTTGCCATTCCTCGGGCCGGGTGTATTGCGGGTATTCTAGCGTTTCGCCGTCGCTAAAGCTCTCAATCGCTGCGCTGTTTTCGCCACCGAGTACGCCAGGAATTAGCCGCACAATCGAATCAATAATCGTCATCGCCGGCAATTCGCCGCCAGTTAGCACATAATCGCCGACGCTGAGTCCTTGATCAACCAGCGCCATAATTCGCTCGTCGTAGCCCTCGTAGCGACCGCAGATTACGATATAACCGTTCTCGCTTTCGCTGTATTGCTGCGCCAACGCCTGCCGCCAACGCTGGCCGCGCGGTGTCATGATTAAGACTTTAGCGCCAGGGTCAATCTGTTTAGCCTGCTGCACCGCATTCCATAGCGGCTCGACCATCAGCAGCATACCGTCGCCGCCGCCGTACGGCGTATCGTCGACCGTGCGGCGCGGGCCCAATCCAAACTGGCGCAGATCAATCGTCGATAGCTCAACGTGGTCGTCTTTTTGCGCTTTCCACATCATAGAACTGCCGAACACGCCAGCGAACATTTCTGGGAATAAGGTAATCACCTGAATTTTTCTCATCTGTTATAGTGTAGCAAGTCTTGACACGGATGTCTATCTGTGATATATATATATCAACTTTTGCTCAAAGTTTGTCTTAGGGCGGAAGTAGCCCTTACTTTGAGCAAGGAGAGGAGTACGGTCATGCCGACCGTCATCACCCCCGGGCCCAAGAGGCCTTCTCTCATTGAGCGCATGCGTTTGCGTGCGCTCACGAGGTCCGTCGATGCTGCGCGGAGCGGGCGACCGCTCCGCGCAGCATTTTGGGCCGGCTGCTTCTGGGGTCTCGGCGGCTTGAGGCACTGAGCCCGCCCGAAAATAGCCCGCTGGAAACTGTTCAACTCGGTTCGAGACGCAGATTTTGCATCTCCTGGGTTGAATGCCCAGTTTCCAGCTTGAGCACGTTTTCGGCGGGCTATTTTCATGTCTTATAACAATTTGCCGTAATCTAGTTTTTATTTCTTAATAGCATTTGACTTACCTCGTATTATGTTTTATTTACATATTTGTACTACAATAAAAATAATTATATAGCTATATTTGACAAATCTTATCATCTATACAATAAATCGCAGCCAACTTCCTCGAAATCTTACGCCAACTTGTACCAACAAAAAAACCGCCTCAAAAGACGGCTTTCTTGCACAAATAAGTCTCTCAAACCATTTGTAGGTTTGCTCGCAGTAGAGCTTTTGTACTTTGTTTTCGTTAGTTCAGGGTTCTCGCATGAACTTACTTATGATTATATATCAAGGTCGTCTAATTCTGCAAGCTCTTGGCGCGACTTTTTTGCGAAATCGCTCTCGGTTTCTGTGTTTTCTGCGTCATTTTCCACAGAATCACTAGTAGCGTTTTCCACATCATTATCCACTGCAGCCGAATCGGCGTCCTCGCGGTCGTCATTATTGACGATTTTCAGGTTGTAATGAGCAGTATTTTTAGCGCCCAACGCCCGCAGCAGCGTGCGCAGTCCTTGCGCGGTCGAGCCGCGGCGGCCAATCACCCGGCCCAAATCTTCTGGATTAACAGTTAGTGTCAGCAAAACGCCCTTCTCGTCGACAATCCGGTCGACAACCACATCGTCTGGATGTCCTACTAGTGATTTTACGATATATTCGACAAATTCCTGGTCAATGGTCGACATGCCCACGGTATCTCCTCCTTTGCGGTCACACGGTTACTATCGTACTTTTATTGTAACATGCTTTTGCTATGAAATCGAAAAACGCGCCCCAACCATGCAGTTAGAGCGCGCTAGTTCGTGATTAAAAGCGTTAGGCTTCAGCTGGAGCTTCCGTCTCTTCGGCAGCTGGCTCTTCTTTTGGCTGATTCTTGCGCAGCTTTTCAGCATTCTTGACCGCTTTGGTCTTGCCGCCCTGGAACTCTTTAACCCATTTCGGCAGCTTGACGCCAGCTTCTTTTAACAACTTCGCAACGCGCGGCGTCGGTTGAGCGCCGTTATCAAGGTATTTTTGAGCAGCCTCGACATTGATATTAGCGTCTTTGGTGTGCGGGTTGTAGCTACCGACATAAGCAACCACGCGGCCGCTCGATGGATGGCGCTGTGCTTCCTGGACGGCGACGCGGTAAACTGGATAAGCCTTGCGGCCCAAACGTTGCAAACGGATTGCGAGCATAAAATTAAAACTTCCTTTACTTCACGTTAGTACTATTGTTACTTCTGTCATATTCTAGCGTGTTACGGGTAAAATGTCAACAAAGCGCCTAAGCCGCCGCTAGACGCCTTTTCGTTCAAGTCTAGCCTCATAGGCCAATTCAGACAGAAAACACCGCTAGAGGGCGCAAAAACGGCCAAAACAGCTCAAAAATACTTAAAATTTGCAATTTTTGCGAAATAATTGCGAAAAACGTTGACATGGCGATTCATGCGTGATATATAAGTATCAAGCTTTTTGCCCAGGTTTGTAAGGGGCGAGAAGTAGCCCCTGCCTGAGCAAGCTCGTTCCTCTGAAGGAGGAAAGATGTTTTTCGTCCTCGTCGTCACCACTGCCCTTGTCGCTCCTATCGCTGTTTTGCGGCTGGCGATCAGCCGCAATCACCACATTGAGTGGGCTGTTTGGACGGCATTTATCGTGGCTACCGGTAGCCACGTCGAGACGTGGAGACTGATCAGCAACTATAACCTAACGTTCATAGTTGTGTCATTTAAGTTTCTCCTTGTCGTTTATGAAGTAATAGTCACTCCCGCTATCTTTGTTCTCCTTTTAGAGAACAAAGATAAGCATCACAGAGAGAACACGACCAACTAGCCCGTAGCCAGATTGCCCGCAGTCGAGCCTAGCTCCTGCGCAGTCCGGCTGCGGGCAATCACAACTTCCAATTCAATTAGTTAATAGATTTATGCCTGGAAACAGGCTTTTTTATTGCAGTTTCTTATACTCTTCCAGCGCTGCCTTGGCGGCTTGCTGCTGGGCGGTTTGTTTGCTAGGGCCGATACCTTTACCCATCAGTTTGTCGCCGACATAAGCGCCGAGCGTGAAAACTTTGTCGTGGTCTGGGCCGTCTTCGGCGATGACTTTATAGACTGGCGTAGCGCCGTCAACGCGCTGGCTGATTTCTTGCAGATGGCTTTTAGGATCGCGCCAAGAGCCGCTCTCTAAAATCCCGTCAAGTTTACTGATTGTGTGCTTCTCGATAAAGGCTGCCGCGGCATCATAGCCGCGCTCCAAATAAATCGAACCGATCACTGCTTCGTAAGCATTGGCTAGAATTTGATGGCGCGCCCGCTCGGAACCATGCTTCTCGCCGCGGCTCATCCGCACCAATGGCTCATAACCAAGCTCTTCGCCAGATTTAGCGTTGCTAGTCGTGTTAACTAGCGCCGCGCGCCAGCTAGTTAGAATACCTTCCGGCTCATCATAATGTTTATACAAATAATCCGTCACCACCAGCTCTAGCACGGCGTCGCCCAGAAATTCTAAACGCTCATTGTGCTCGCTCACCGATTTTTTGTGCTCGTTGACGTAACTACGATGCGTCAAAGCAGTAATCAGAAGCTGAATATCGTTATATTCAAAACCTAATTTCTGCTTCGCCCAATCTTGGTACGGCCCGGTTGGCATACCACTCATCTTTCCTCCTTTTCATATTTTGTAAGTTTATAAGTTTTCTTGGCGGATCCGCGTTTTAGCTTTCAGCATTAGCTTGGCGATGTCTTCGTATTCGATCAGCTCGAGCGCCTCGTTGAACGGGAACCATTTGATACCTTTCATCCAATCCTCTTTCTGGATTTCATCGCCGCTGGTACGAACGCGCACCAAATAAATTTGCGTCGTCATCAAGACGAGCTTATCGAGGCGTCGATAGCGAAAATGAATCTTGCCCAGCCAGCCTAGCATATCGACGTCGTGCAAGCCGGCTTCCTCGCCAATTTCGCGGCGAGCAGTCTGTACGGCTGTCTCGCCCTCCTCAATGTGGCCTTTGGGAATTGTCCAGCGGTCTTTGGCATCCTGAATCAGTAAAATCTCGATACCCGACTCGCCGTGACGGAAAATCACGCCGCCGCTAGTCGGCTCGCGAACGATTTCTTGGATAGACGCTGAACGCGACTTTGTTAAATATTTGCGTATATGATCAAACTTGCTTTTGTTGGCCTTCGGCTTTGGCATTATCTGACCCTTCCTCGACAAATTTGCGATAAGCAGTACCCAGTACGCCGTTAACAAATCTGCTCGAATTATCAGAACCAAACGCTTTAGCTAGCTCAATCGCTTCGTTAATAGCGACGCGCGGCGGTACGGTATCTTGATGATGCAGCAGCTCGTATAGGCCAATCCGCAAGATCACCCTGTCGATCCGCGCTATCTGCGTAATTGGCCACTCGGGCGCAATCGGTTGCAGCTGCCGGTCAAGTTCCTCCTGCTGGCTAACAACGCCGCTAGCCAGTCCTTCTACGAAAGCGATGTCGTCAATTGCCGAACGATACCGCTCGACATCGCGCTTCAAGATATCATCTAACGCTGCATTAGTATCACCAGACTGCCGGCGCAGCTCCAACTCGTATAGCGCTTGCAGCGCAACAATCCGACCAAGATGCCTATTCGATGCCATTCGCGTTTGTTTCCTTTTATTATCTCACCGTTTTTGTTTGAAACGGTTATTTCTGCTTGGTTGATGATTTTTTCTTGCCAATCAACACTTTGACTGGCGAATGGCCGTTAACGCGCTTGGCTAACTTCTCAACAAGATGGCTGCGACGCATGCCAGTCTTGCGAGGACTTGATTGTTTCTTTGGCTGTGCCATGAAATGTTCTCCTTCTCGGTTTGTATAAACTTAGTAGTATTATACGCTAAAGCGAGGCTTTTCCCAAGTATTTGACATCGTAGCGTTATCATAGTTTAATTATTGACTTTTTATATCGGTTATGCTATAATAAAGGCATGAGTCATGAACAAAACGTTGGTAAATCCGAGAAATTAATTACTGCCGTCGCCATAGGTTTAAGCGCAGCAGCGTTAACAGGCTGCGGTATCGGCGACTACGGAGCCAGCAGCGCCGAAACCCCTAACCCAGCAGCTGTAGCCGAGCAGAAAGCCGTCGAGCTGGTCGACGAATATAGCGAACACCCCGAGAAATTCGATGAATCGGCGATTGTCCGCGTAGAGGTTCCAGAAGGTAGTAGCGTCAACGGAGCAGCTACCGCCTATATTGATCAATACGGACAAGAGCAAGGCTGGACGGGCCCGCAGCGCGATTTAGGACACGGCGTTGTCAATAAAGCCGCCGCCGAGATCAGCGTCGTACCACACCCAGGCGCAGAAGTAATCATGTATCATGTCGATTTGAACGGTGACGGCACCGTCGATGTTACGCCAGTTGGCGTCGAAAATCCAACAAAGTAATAGCGTATAGGGTTAGAAACCGCTACTTGCCATTTGTAAGTTTACAAAGACGGGATCACGCCACGATATTGACGAGCTTGCCCTTGACGTAAATAATCTTCTTCGGCTCAGCTGGCACGAACTTCTGGACGTTAGCGTCGGCTAGCGCTAGATCCTTGATCTGCTCTTCACTAGCATCAGCAGCGACCTCGAGTTTAGCGCGCAGCTTGCCATTGACTTGCACGATAATGAGCAAACTGTCACTAACAATTTTAGCATTATCCCAGGCAGGCCAAGCGGCAAAATCAAGCTGCGAAGTTTCGCCAAGCTGCTGCCACAATTCGGCAGCCATGTGCGGCGCAAACGGTTGCACTAGCTGCACTAGCGTTTTGAGATGCGGGCGCCAATCTTCGCTGTAGCCCGCCACTTTCAATTTGTACAAATCATTCACGCACTCCATCAGCGCTGCAATCGCCGTATTAAAGCTAAGCCGATGAATGTCATCGGTGACTTTTTTGGTAGTAGAATTAATAATGGTATCAAGCTTCTGAGTATCAGACGTACCGGTTTTGTCGCTGTCATCAAATTCTTGCACTAGCGTCCACAATCGATTAAGAAAACGATAACCACCAGCAATGCCGCGGCTGTTCCAGCTAGAGTTTTCGTTAATCGGTCCCAGGAATAGTTCAAATGTACGCAAAGCGTCAGCGCCATAGCCGGCGTTGATAACTTCGAGCGGATCAACGACATTACCGAGACTTTTGCTCATTTTGCGGCCGTCCTCGGCTTGAATCAAACCATGGTAAACCAGCTTTTTTACTGGTTCGGCAAAATCTGTCAGCCCAAGCTCGCAGAAGACGTGCG
>JABCOE020000089.1 GCA_013333795.2 Candidatus Saccharimonadota bacterium
AAGACGCCGAATTCGATCGTTACGGCGTAGTCAACGGCCAGCAAGTCAAAGACGGCGTCATTAAAATGACTAATATCGTTGAAAAACCTGGTAAAGCTAACGCGCCGTCCGACTTGGCGAGCGTCAGCAGCTATTTGTTGCCGGGCGAGTTCTTCGGCTATCTCGAGCGGGCTCGCGACGACTTTGACGGTCGCGGCGAATTTACTGTCCAGCCGATTATGCAAGAAATGATTGACGACGGATTTGATTTTTACGGCGTAGAAATCACCAACGGCACGTATTATGATACCGGCGATAAATTGGAATACATCAAAACCGTGGTTGATTTCGGATTGAAACATCAAAAACTCGGCCCAGCGTTGCGGCAGTTCTTGCAATCGCGAATTAACGGCGAAAATCGCTAAAAGCACTAGCTTTTTCTGACAGAACGTGGTATAATGAAAGTATAGCTGCAAAAAGCAGTATTAAAATAAACAAAAAGGAGCGCAAATATTGATGGAATGGGCTCAAATACTTGTCATCATTTTGGCGGCAGCTTTGGCGTTATTCTTGCTGCTAGCAATTATCTTGACGATCAAGCTAATCCAGATCTCCCGCCAAATCAAGCGGGTGGCTTGCGCCGCCGAACGTACTGCCCTCAAGGTAGAGTCGGTCGCCAATAGCGCGGCTGCTATGGTGGCGCCGGCAGCAATCGCCAAGATCATCAAATCGATGATGTACAAAACTAAAAAACATAAAAATAAGGAGGACTAATTATGTCAAAACGTAAATTTGTTTTGGGGGCGCTCTTTGGCGCAGTTGCCGGAGTAGTCGCTGGCGTCCTACCAGCGCCGAAATCAGGCAAAGAAACCCGTGCCGATCTCAAGAAAAAGGCTAACGAACTAAAGAACGAAGCTGGCGAAAAAGCCGAAGAGGTCAAGGCCAAGGGCGAGAAAGTTTATAGCGATGTCCGCAACAAAGCCAATGCTGCCGTCGAAGAAGGCCGCAAAACTGTTGACGACTATAGCGACCGCGCTGTGCGTGCTGCAAATGCCGCCAAGGACGAATTCAACCGCCCAAGTAAGCGCAAATAATTGTAGCCAATCAAATATTCAAGGCGCTCTGTTTTATTGTAAATCAGGGCGCTTTTTTATTGTGAAAACTGGCGAGTTGTGGCAAACTAAATCTATGGCTAAAAAGCACAATAATATCTTCGCCCGCATGGCTCAGCGTCTGCACGATGACAACGAAAAAGGCTCGCGCCAGGCGCTGCTCGAGGAGCTGTTCAACGACTTCAATCGCAATCGCTACGAAATTTACAAGATTAACTTTTTTCGCGGTATATTTTTCGGTTTTGGGTCGCTTTTAGGAGGTACTATGCTGATTGTGTTGTTGGTTGGGGTGCTTAATCTCACCGGCCAACTTGTCCCGAGCGTGGCTGGCTTTATCGACCAAATACTCAGCGTTATGCAAAATAGCCGGCGCTAGCGTTACGAAATAGCTTCTTTGCTCCTTAAAATTACTGTGCTAAGAGAGTGTAGACAGGCTAGCGCGCCGCGTCTTCAAAAACAACCTAGTCTGCGCTATAATAAGCATAAGATATGGGTAGTAATTCAACACAAGGCCAGCCGGCGCTGCAACCGAGCGATTTCGTGCACCTGCATAATCATACCTTTCATTCGGTGCTAGACGGCTTGACTAAAATCAATGATTTGGTTGATAAGGTCAAGGAGTTCGGCATGGAAGCGGCGGCAGTAACCGACCACGGTACGATGAGCGGTATCCTTGACTATTATAAAACTGCCAAAAAGGCTGGTATCAAGCCGATCCTTGGTATCGAGACATACGTAGCGGCGCGCTCGCGCTTTGACCGCGATCCGGCCAAGGATAAGCAGCGCTTTCACTTGACGGTGCTGGCGATGAACAACACCGGTTTTCATAATCTGATGAAGCTATCGACGCAGGCCAATCTGGAGGGAATGTACTACAAACCGCGGATTGACCACGACTTGCTAGAGGAGCTGAATGAAGGGCTAATTGTGATGAGCGGCTGTGCTAGCGGTGAAATTGGCGTAGCTCTCAAAGAAGACGATTACGATCGTGCCCGCGATATCGCCAAATGGTATAAATCGATTCTGGGCGACCGCTACTATCTGGAATTACAAGACCACGGCCATACAAAATCAAACACGCACTGGGACGTCCAGGCAAAAATCAACGAGGGCTTGATTAAGCTATCGAAAGAGCTAGACATCGAGATGGTGGTGACCTGCGACGGGCACTACTTGACGCATGATCACCAAGACGCGCACGAAATTTTACTATGTGTCGGCACCGGTTCGTACTTGAGCGATGAAAAGCGGATGAGTTTGAAGGATTTTGAGCTGCACTTGACCGACCCGCGCGACATCATTGCTCACTGGGGAGAGGAATATCCCGAGGTAATTCGTAACACTAAAAAGGTGGCTGACCGCTGTAACGTTGAAATTGAGCTGGGCCGCATTCTTATTCCTAAATATCCGCTGCCTGAAGGCGAGAACGAGCACTCGTATCTGCTGAGATTGACTTATCAAGGTTTATTGCAGCGTTATAATGGCGCTTCGAAAGAGGAAGCTGAGAAATTAGACCCTGATGATATCATCCCGCAATTATCCGACGAGGTTCGCCAGCGCGCCGAGATGGAGCTGGGCGTGATGGGCAATATGGGCTATGAGGGTTATTTCTTGATTGTCCAGGATTTTATCAACTGGGGTAAATCTCAAGGGATTGTTTTTGGTCCGGGCCGGGGTAGCGCCGCCGGATCAATTATTGCCTACGCACTGAATATTACCGACCTTGATCCGCTGAAGTACGGTCTGCTGTTTGAGCGTTTCCTTAATCCAGATCGTATTTCTATGCCGGATATCGACGTCGATATCCAAGATACCCGCCGCGACGAAGTGATTGAATATTGCGCTAAAAAATACGGCGAAGACCATGTCAGTAATATCGCTACCTTCGGTAAGATGTTCGGCCGTATGGCGGTGCGCGATGTCGCTAGGGTGCTGGAAGTGCCGTATGCCGAGAGCGCCCGCTTGGCTAAGTTGGTGCCGCCGCCACACCAGGGCCGGCATATTCCGCTGTCGGTTAGTGTCAAAGAAGACGCCGATTTGCGTAAGGAGTACGAGAACAACCCTACCGCCAAAGAGGTGCTGGATTACGCCATCCAGCTCGAGGGCACGATTCGCAGCCACGGCGTTCATGCCTGCGGCGTGGTGATTGCACCGGATACACTGGTTAATTATATTCCGCTAGAAATGGCGCAAAAGGGCGTGGTGGCCACACAGTTCCCGATGGGCGAAGTCGAGGAATTGGGACTGCTGAAGATGGACTTTTTAGGCCTCAGCAACTTGACGATTATCAATAATGCCATGCGCATTATCAAAAAAGTTTACGGCGAGGAAATCGATCTGGCGCATTTGCCGCTTGATGACAAGCCGACATACGAGCTATTCCAGCGCGGCGACACCACTGGCGTGTTTCAGTTAGAATCGGCAGGCATGAAACGCTACCTGAGGGCGCTCAAACCAACGCATTTCGAAGACATCATAGCCATGGTAGCGCTGTATCGCCCGGGGCCGATGCAATTTATCGATAGCTTTATCCGCCGCAAGCATGGCGAAGAGCCGATTACCTACTTGCACGAAGGTATGCGCAATTCGCTAGAAAACACCTATGGTATTTTGGTCTACCAAGAGCAATTTATGCAAATTTCTAAGGAATGGTGCGGCTTTACTGGCGGCCAGGCTGATACGCTGCGTAAAGCTGTCGGTAAGAAAAAAATCGACCTGATGAAAAAGGTTAAGCCGGAATTTGTCGAGGGCGCGGTCAAAGTTGGCGGCGCCACGCGCGAAATGGCAGAAACTTTCTGGACGCAGCTGGAGGAATTTGCTAATTACTGCTTTAATAAGTCGCATGCCGCTTGTTACGGCTTGATTGCTTATTGGACGGCGTACCTGAAAGCGCATTATCCTGACGCTTTCATGGCGGCGCTAATGACCAGCGATCATGACGATATCGACCGCCTGGCGATTGAAATTACCGAGTGCAAGCATATGGGCTTGGAGGTTCTGGCGCCGGACGTTAATCAATCTTACGTTGAGTTCGGCGTGGTGCCGGCTGCCAAGCAAGTCCGTTTCGGCATGGCAGCGG
>JABCOE020000090.1 GCA_013333795.2 Candidatus Saccharimonadota bacterium
CAAAATTGCCCCTAATACTACGCCAAGAGCCACGCCCATAATGCCGCCTTCAAATATCTGCCAACCAAAGATATTAATGCCATTAGTGAAATACTTAGCACCGACGACGATACCTAGATTATAGATGGTTGGTGCAAGCGCCAAAAAAGTAAACCGGCCGATTGCCTGCTGCATACTCGACACTACTGTCGCAATCGCAAACAAAAACGGATTGACAGCAATTATACGCATCATACTCACCGCCAAAGCATGTCCTTGTTCGCCAAAGCCCGGGCCAACAACATAGCGCACCAGCGGGTCGGCAAAGATGATAATTAGCACGCTAGTGATTAACGTCAATACCGCAAAGAGATTCAGTAAGCTTGAACTCAGCTCCCACGCCGATCGCTTATTGCCGCTCGCCAAACGCTGATTAAACACTGGGATAAACGATACGCTCAAAGCGCCCGACACTAGCAGGAAATACATAAAATCCGGCACGGTAAACGCCGCTACATAGGCATCCGCCCCCACCTTATAAGTATCCAAATACATGCCGTTGATCAAACGATCGCGGTAAATCCCTAGCAGACTTGATAGCATAGTCGAGCCGGACAGCAGAATTGCCGCCCACTGCACTGACAATTTGCTATTCGCTTTCGCAACAACCGACCGTACTCGACTTCCTCGCCCCGCCATAGTTTATGCGTGTAGTTTTACTTCCTTTGGCAGCACCGCATCCTTCATGTATTTAGCGGCGTCTTCTTTTTCGAGAGTTTCGTTTTTGAGCAAAGCATCCTTGAGCTTTTCAAGCACTGCCCGATTCTTGCTGAGTATTGTTTCGGCGCGAGTTGATGCCTCCTTAATCAGCGCCTCGCCCTCGTTGTCGATCTCTTGTGCTGTCGCCTCTGAATATGGCCGGTCATGAGTAATCTTATCAAAGACCATGCCGCCATTATCTTCGTGGAAGACTTGGTCGCGCAGTTTCGAGCCCATGCCTTGTTCAATTATCATATTACGAGCAACTTTAGCAGCGTGGCGCAAATCACTGCCAGCACCAGTAGTGATACCATCATCACCGTAAATCAGCTTCTCGGCAATCCGGCCGCCCAGCGCCCGCGCTAGAATATCCTTGAACTCGTAAACATTAGTGTAACTTCTGTCTTCTGGCGGCAAGAACCACGTCACACCACCCGTACCGCCGCGCGGAATGATAGTGATTTTGTGTACTGGATCGCTATCTGGCAAGACATGACCAACAATGGCATGGCCAGCTTCGTGATAAGCAGTTAGTTCCTTTTCGTGGTCGTTCATTACTTTAGCTTTACGCTCCGGGCCGATAGCCACTTTTTCAAAAGCTTCGGTTAGGTCGTCATTCGACACTTTCTTGGAGTTGCGCCGCGCTGCGATGATTGCTGCCTCGTTAGCAATATTCGCCAAATCAGCACCGCTGGAGCCAGCCGTCTTAGCTGCTAATTTATCAAGATCAACCGTGTCGTCAGTCGGCTTATTTTTGAAATGAACTTTCAAAATAGCTTCGCGATCTTTGCGCTCCGGCAAACTAATCGTTACGTGCCGGTCAAAGCGGCCTGGTCTGAGCAATGCCGGATCAAGCACGTCAGCCCGGTTGGGCGCCGCGATTACAATCACATTGGTGTCCGCTTCAAAACCGTCCATCTCTACCAAAATTTGGTTCAGCGTCTGCTCGCGCTCGTCATGACCGCCGCCCATACCGCTGCCGCGTTTGCGCCCGACGGCGTCAATCTCATCGATAAAAACAATCGCCGGCGCGTTTTTCTTAGCCTTCTGGAAAAGGTCGCGCACGCGGCTGGCACCAACACCGACAAACATTTCAACAAACTCTGAACCAGAAATCGAGAAGAAAGGTACGTCCGCCTCGCCAGCTACTGCTCGCGCTAGCATCGTCTTGCCGGTACCTGGATCGCCGACTAGCAGCACGCCCTTCGGGATTTTGGCACCGAGACTTTGATATTTTTTCGGATGCTTGAGAAAGTCAACGACCTCTTGTAAATCCTGTTTAGCATTATCATTGCCAGCAATATCGTCAAACACCACCCGCTCTTTATCGAGGCCGTATAACCTAGCCTTACTTTTACCAAAACTCATCGCCTGGCTATTCTGGCCCTGAGCTTGCCGCATCATAAAAACAAACAGCGCGCCGATCAGCAGCACTGGCAAAACCACCGTCATCAAAGTCAGCATCACAGAATTATCAACTGGCGCGCTATCCGAAACAACTGCACGGCCTTTTTCGTTAAGTATATTGTCTTTCAGCAGCGACGAAACCCCGCCGCCTAAGTATGTCCGCTTAGACGGCTTATTTTCACCCTTCATGGTTACCTGAAGGTCGCCGCCTTGGCCTTCGATCTTGACTACTTTGCCTTCGTTAGCGTCTCGAATCACCTGAGCGATTGGTACTTCCTGGAGCGGCTTAGCCGGCATAAATGCCGCATATAGCGACAGTCCAATCAAAACGATAATTGCCCAGAACAGACCGAGCCGAACTTTATTACTCACCTTTTGTTTACGAGGTTTAGGCATTGAAATATATATCCTTTCGTGGTTTTATAATCAAATTCAGAATATCTCTGTAATTATACCACCTTCGCGCAGTAAGTTCGAGAGGTAATTTCTAATTGCACGCCATCGCCGACATCAATTTTAGCGCCCGGCCGCGCCGTCTTGATAGCCAGCAAAGCCCGTTGAGTACGCGGCCGAGTCGGTCGCAGTCCGCCAGTTTGCCTGGCAATATCGCTCGCTAGTAACTCTAACGCTACATCATCATCAATCTGCGACAAAAAATACCGCGAACCACTATTGCGCAGCATGATCCGCTCAGTTTCGCGTTCAATATCTTTCCGTAAAGCTAGTTGTCTAGCACGTAACTGCAATAATCTTACAACTGTGCGTTGACTAATAACACTTTTTAGTACTTTTCTGACACGATTGCGTTGATAAATACCGCTTGCGTTCGTTGCATCTTCAACCCACTCCAAGCGATGCTGCAGCGCATAATCGTACAATTGCGTCTTGGTAAAAGAAATAAGCGGACGTTTAACTCCTGTGCGCGCTAACACAGCCAACCCGCGCCACCCCGTACCTCGCTCAATATTGATAGCAACCGTTTCGGCAACATCTTCAGCATGATGCGCCGTAACCAGCACCGCGCCAAACTTCTGCGCCTGTGCTAGCAAAAAGTCATACCGCTTCTGGCGCGCTAATTCTTCGCTAGCATTCGACCCGAGATTAAGCGCCGTCGAAACGAACGGTAAATTATATTTCTGCGCCAACGCTGCCACAAACCGTGCATCAGCGCGCGAAGCCTCGCCGCGGATTCCATGTTCGACATGCGCTACAATTAGCCGATGTTCCGACCGGCTTAGCATATCCAATAAACACACGCTATCCACGCCGCCAGAAACTGCCACTAAGTACGTCATATTACTTTTTATTATAATCCATCAGGACGCTAGCATTAATTGATACTATATGCAGTAATACATTTATAAATAGCGCGTACTACCAAACGGAATCTTGGTGCGAACCGCCTCGGTGTTGAGTGTGCTGGCAACATGAATAGTCCGAGCGCCATACCGCTGATTAATCTCGTCAATCGCCCAAGTGGTTTGCTGCTCGCGCGCTAATTCGTCGCCAAACAAACTCAGCTGATCGCTGGTGCTGTTATACAGATTATAACAATGCACGCCTATCTCGCGTATATCGCCAGCCGGCGCCTGGCAGAATAACTCTTCGGCCACGCGCCACAACGCAGCATCACTAAACATTGGCAGCGGCGCTAAATATTTACGCTGCCAGTAATTGCCCGCACGTCCCCAGCGTCCATTATTCAACGATAGCTTTGAGTCGCTACCCGCGCCCGCCATTCGCACATAAATACCGACGCCACGCGCCGACTTGCGCTGTGAACGCAATTTTTGTCCAACCGCCTCGACTAAATTGTGCAATCGAGCGGCTATTTGTTGCCGCGGCATATTGCGCTCCTCTAGTACGTATTGGCGGCCGCATGTTTTAACGTCGCTTATCAAATCATCGACTTCCCAGCCATGCAGACGTTGATACCATTTTTCACCATTAATACTATGAAAAGCAGTATGAAGCGCCTCTGGCGACGATTCATACATTTGCAGCGGCGTAAAAATACCCACCGCGTTCAGCCGCTGCTCGTTGTGCCGCGCAATTCCCGTCAGGTCGCGTAAAGTTAAGTTGGATAACACCGTTTGTACATTTTGCGCCGTCACGACATCAAGCCCGTCAGGTTTGTGCAAGCTAGCCGCCATCTTGGCCCAAAAACGATTAGTACTGATACCGATATTACAACGCATGTACGAGCCTACTTCGGTGCGCAATCGCTGCTTTATCTCTTTGCCGATGGCTTCTAAGCCGCGCGACCGCATTGATTCGGGCGCTACTGCAAAATCAATTATACCTTCATCAATGCTTTTCATTACCACCGACGGACTGTAGCTGTTCATAATTCGTAGCAGCTGCCGATATACCCAGCGATACTTCGGCGGGTCGCTGTCGAGCGCTACTAGCTCGGGACACAGGCGTTTAGCTTGGCGGTATTTCATGCCAGCCTTAACACCGTAAGCTTTCGCTTCGTAACTCCCAGTGATAACCGAAGTGTTCTCGACCAAACGATTAACTACCACCACTGGCCGCCCGCGCAGTAGCGGCCGCGACTGCTGTTCAATAGTCGCAAAACAACTATTGAGGTCTATATGCATAATCAACGGTAATATTTGATTATGTTCCAAGTTTAAGTCATTCGAGAAGGATTGCTTTCTTTGGCTAGCTGATTCAGCCATGCTCCGCCTCGCGCGTCAATCGCCAAGTCAACCGCTCGCTATCGAATTCCAGCCGATAATCAGCTTGCCCGTCCGTCACATCAAAAATATGCATCGTTCGCCGTCCTTTAGCTACTGGATGCCGCAAACCTAGCTCGCTTACTTCAATCTCACGTCCGTTCGGACGCCTAAACCGCCGCGGCACGCACAATTCTAAACCGCTGCCAAACGTCGCAATAACTTCTACTCGTTCATTCAATTCTAGCTCATCGTTCACGGCAAAATTATAGCACAGAATAGCAAACCGCCCTTGACACAGAAGGGCGGCTCACTAGAGAAGTACGGGAAATATTTCTCGAAGCATATTGTCCGCCAGCTTCATTAAATTATCCTTAAAAAACCTAGCTTGCCACCGATTACTGTTATCTGCTATAATCTACAGTGCTTTACTCTTGCGGCACTGTAGCTCAGTTGGTTAGAGCGTAGGACTCATAAGCCTAAGGTCACTGGTTCGATCCCAGTCAGTGCTACCAAAGAAAGCTCCCCGCCTTTGCCGCGGGGATTTTTCTTTGCGCTTAAACTACCGCTAAAACGCAAAATCCTCAACGTCTAACAGGTCATTACGGCGATTAATAAATTCTCGCAGTTCTACCGTTGTACGCGGCCGATTCCAGGTAGCGTTCTCGTTATGAAATGAGTTATTTGATTCGGTGACTTCCATTTTTATTTTTCCTTTTTGTATAAGTTAATTACTTATACTTTTAGTATAACACAAACTTGCCAAAAAAGCAATAGCTTTCTACAAAATCTTTTGACTTCGCCAGACCGCTTATGGTATAAATAAGATAAGGATTATCAAGACAAACATGAATACTCTCATCGCTGTTAGCATCATCGCCCTGGCAGGACTTATCCACGCCAGCTTTCAGTTAAGCGTTAGTATGGCTACGTCTCTATCGGGGCATGCCTTAGGACGCAAGCTGGCCGCTCGCCGCACGTTACGGCTGCTATTCAGCTTTGTAGCTGGCGCCTTCACTATGACACTTTTATGTGTTAGTTTCGCTAGCTATGCTATCGGTGTATTCGCGCCGCACAGTAATTTGTTGTGGATCACTTTGACTGCCGGTCTGATGATCGTTGGCTTGGCAGTTATCCTTTTTTACTATCGTAAAACCGAAGGTACCGAATTGTGGATTTCACGCAGTTTTGCCCGATTCTTGCGTAAACGCACCGCCAAAGCCAGCCTCGCCGCCGAAGCGTTTAGTCTAGGATTGACTAGCGTTGTCGCGGAGCTACTATTTACTATCGTGCCAATCATTACCGCAGCCTGCGCCATCATCGGGCTGCCGCCGATTTGGCAAATCGTTGGCGCAGCAGGTTATACGCTAGCTGCTTCGCTCGGGCTGCTCATCGTTACCCTATTGATTGGCGGTGGACACCAACTGAGCTGCATCCAGCGCTGGCGCGAACAAAACAAATACTTTTTACAATTCGCTGCCGGTCTGGGTTTGATTATCCTTGGCTTTTATATATATGTTAATACTGTTTCCGACTTAATCATTCAGGTGAATGCTGTATGAAAGTTACCGTTTTCAAACGAGGCAAACGCCCGCCAGAAGATTTCGATGCCAAAAAGCTGCGCGCTAGCCTGTACGCCGCCTGCCTTAGCGCTAAAAGCCCCGAAGGGTTAGCCCGCAATTTAGCCGATCAAGCTGCTCGCGAGGTCGAAGCTTGGAGCGGCCAAAAATCAGATATCACCACCACCGATATTCGCGCGCAAGCTGGACGATTTCTAGAACATAATCATCCTGACGCAGCATATTTATATAAACACCACAAAAAAATGATGTAGGAGACATGAATGGCGAAGAGACACAATAAATTTGATTACGATTTAGTAGTTATCGGTAGCGGAGCTGGCGGATCAGCCGCTGCCACTATCGCCGCTCGCAATGGCGCGCGCGTAGCGATTATTGAGGAAGATACCTTTGGCGGCGATTCGCCTAACTGGAGTGACGTACCAACCAATGCTTTACTACACGTCGCACACCTCTATGATCAAGCACGCCACGGCGCTAAGTTCGGCCTACGCTCTAACACGCTTGGCTACAATTATCCGAGTATCCGCGCCTGGAAAGACCTCGCCGTTAAGCGAACTGGGGCTGCTGGTAATCGCAAATTCTACGAAAACCAAGGCATTACTACCTATACTGGACATGCCCACTTTCTGTCGCCCAATGAAATTTCCGTTCGACGCAAGCACATTAGCGCCGAAAGATTCCTGGTCGCTACGGGTTCGCACTGGGTAGCTCCAGAAGTACCAGGATTAGACGAAATCCCATTTTTGACAGCGCGCACCATCTTAGAGTCGATGCGTCCACCGAAG
>JABCOE020000091.1 GCA_013333795.2 Candidatus Saccharimonadota bacterium
CGGCAGTATGATCGGCGCAGGTATCTTTAACCTTGTTCAAGGCACGGCTGAGGCGGCTGGTCCGCTGGCGACGATTATTGCGTGGCTGATTACGGGCGTTGGAATGATATTCCTGATTCTCAGCTTCCGCAACCTGACTATCAAAAAGCCGAAACTTAACGCTGGTGTGTATAGCTACGCTGAGGCTGGCTTTGGCAAGTATGTTGGCTTTAATTCGGCGTGGGGTTACTGGATTTCTGCCTGGATTGGTAATATTGCTTATGCAGTAGCCGTTTTCTCGGCGCTTGGTTATTTCTTTCCAGACTTGTTTGGTAAAGGCCAAAACTGGGCGTCAGTGGTTGGCATGTCGGTACTGCTGTGGAGTGTTCATTTATTAATCCTTAAAGGCGTCAAAACGGCAAGCTTTATTAATGCTTTGGTGACGGCGGCGAAATTAATCCCGCTTGCGATCTTTTTGCTAGCGATATTCTTGTCGTTCAAGGTCGGTTTGTTTAACCAAGACCTCTGGGGCTTAGCTGGCAACAACTTCGATATGGGCGCTGTGATTGAGCAGGTCAAGAATATGATGCTGGTTACCGTCTGGGTGTTTATCGGTATCGAGGGTGCAGTCGTATTTTCAGGTCACGCCAAGAAGCGCAGCGATATCATCAAGGCAACGTTGATTGGTTTTGCTGGTGTGCTTTCGATTTATGTGCTGATGACGGTGCTGGCTTTTGGTGTAGCGACTCAGAAAGATCTGGCTGCACTAGATAGTCCGGCAATGTCGATGCTGTTGGAACGCTTGGTTGGACCGTGGGGCGCTTGGCTGGTTAATATCGGCTTGATGATCGCAGTTTTGGGCGGTTGGCTAGCTTGGACGATGTTTGCTGCTGAACTACCGTATCAGGCAGCTAAGAATAAGACTTTCCCGTCGATATTCGCTAAAGAAAATAAAGTTGGCGCGCCAGTAGTGTCGCTGTTGGTTACTAACATCCTGGTACAGATATTCCTGCTGACAATCCCTGGAACTGAAGGTTCAGCCTATAATATTGGTATTTCGATTGCTACTTCGGCTATCTTGATCCCGTATGCTCTGACGGCGTTCTATCAATTGAAAGTTTCTCTGCAAGAGAAGAAAACCGTTAAGTACCGCGCCTTTAATATCTTTGTGGGTGTGATGGCTAGTGTTTACGCGGTATGGCTAGTGTATGCGGCCGGTATGCAATATCTGCTCATAACAGTGTTCTTGTATGCACCAGGCATGTTGGTCTATGTCTTGATGCAGATCAAGAATCGCAAGAAGATTTTCACGCTATACGAACTGCTTTTGGCGGTTGTCGTGATTGCGTTATTCGCCTACGCAGTGCAGCAACTACTGGCTGGTGCGCTGGACGATACGTTAGGTATTAAAATCGCCGATTTAATCGGTCAATGATAATAAATAAAAAATGGGCGCGCCTGAAATACAGCGCGCCCGTTTTACCAAATGAAGGAGAAAAAATCTTTAAGTATGCCATTGTTCGCCGTCCGTCACATAGTTTGATTGATGGTATCAGCCAAACGCCAGAAATGGGCAAGCCAGACTATGATTTAGCATTGCAGCAGCATGATCGCTATGTCGAGATTTTGCGCGAATGCGGTTTGGAAGTGACGGTTCTAGAGGCCAACGAAGATTATCCAGACAGTGTTTTTATCGAGGATAATGCGTTGTGTACGCCGCGCGGTGTAGCAATTTTGTCGCGTCCTGGCGCTGAGAGTCGTCGTGGCGAAGCTAGTCTGCCGGATCTGCGCGAAGCATTGGCGCGCTACTATGACGACATTGAACAAGTTGTCGAGCCAGGCACAACTGATCCAGGCGATATCATGATGGTGGGCGATCACTATTACATCGGGTTGAGCGGCCGCACCAACCAGGCGGCAGCCGACCAAATCACGGCGATTCTCGAGAAACATGGCATGACCGCCGAAACGGTACCGGTGACAGGCATTCTACACCTGAAAGACGATGTGGTCTATTTAGATAATAACAACTTGATCGTTGCTAAAGCTTACGAAGACCATCCGGCTTTTGCTAACTTTAATAAGCTGGTCGTTGATGACGATGAATACTATGCAGTGAATAGTTTGTGGATAAATGGCAAAGTAATCGTGCCAGAAGGCTTCCCGAAAACTGAGCAGAAGATTCGCGATTGCGGTTACGAAGTGATTCTGATCAATACTAGCGAGTTTGAGAAAATTACCGGCAGCTTAACTTGCATGTCGTTGAGGTTTTAACAACATGCCGGGTAAGATTGTAGTTGCACTTGGCGGCAATGCTTTGCAAAAGCAAGGCGAGGCTTCGGCTCACGCCCAGCAAGACGTCGCCGACGAGACAGCTCGCCAGCTAGTGCCGTTGATTTTGGCTGGCTATCAGCTGGTAATCGTTCACGGCAACGGACCGCAAGTTGGTAATATTGTTTTGCACGAAGAAGCAATTAACACGCCAGAAGTACCGACTTTTCCGCTCGATACGTGTGTAGCGATGAGCCAAGGGGCGATCGGTTTTTGGTTGCAGCAAGCGTTGATTGACGAATTCTCGCGCCGACAAATGAAAAGCGTCGCTTCGACAGTTGTTACGCAAGTAGTGGTTGACGCTAACGATCCGGCTTTTAGTAATCCTACGAAGCCAATTGGCGTATTTTATCAGACGGAAGCAGAAGCCCAACAGGCTGCTAACGGCCGTAACTTCACATTCAAAGAAGACGCCGGGCGCGGTTGGCGGCGCGTGGTACCATCGCCAAAGCCGCAGCGGATCGTTGAAGAATATACAGTCAAAGCGATGATTGATGCTGGCGTGACGGTTATAACGGGTGGCGGTGGCGGCGTGCCGGTTGTTGAAACTGTCAGTGATGGCTTAGAGGGGGTCGAGGCAGTAATTGATAAGGATTTCACAGCGGCAGTGGTGGCTGATGCGATTGATGCTGAGGCACTAGTGATATTAACGGCAGTTGATGGCGCTATGGTTGATTATGGTAAACCGACCGCGCGCACAATTGGACGCACTAATCGCCAAGAGATGCGGCGCTACATTGACGAAAATCAGTTCGCGCCGGGCAGTATGCTACCCAAAGTGCAAGCGGCCTTGAAATTTGTCGAAAAGCCAGGGCGCCGGGCGATTATCGCTAGCCTGGGTAGCGCCGAACAAGCCTTGGCCGGGCAGGTTGGCACTATTATAGAGAGCTAGCTAATCTCTATAAGTACAGCAAAATAGCGCGAGTTTTAGCTCGGGCTATTTTTATATTTTGATAATGCGGTTGACGTTTTTCGCCAACTTTCTTATACTTGGGTCTAGCACTCTGCGGTTAAGAGTGCTAAAATAGATTAGAAAAGGAGGATATAATCATGAGTTCACCAATCAAGCCAATGGCGCATTATGTAGTGGCTGTCAAAGAAAAGAAACCGGAAAAAACAGCTAGCGGCATTTTCTTGCCAGAATCACCCCAAGAAAAATCGGAAGCTGCTAAAGTAGTAGCTGTTGGTTCGGCAGTCAAAGATGTGGCTGACGGCGCACGGGTTGTCTACAAAAACTACGCAGCGACGACTATTAAGCTTGATAAGGAAGAATATTTAATTATCAAAGACGAGGATATCCTCGCTACAATTGAATAGGAGGAAATATGGCAAAAAAAGTTTTTTACGATGAAGATGCGCGTGCTCGCGTATTGGCTGGCGCCAAAATTTTGTATAACGCTGTGAAAACAACGATGGGGCCAAAAGGCCGCAACGTAGTTATCGGCAAAAGTTACGGCGGCCCGAGCGTGACGCACGATGGCGTGACAGTTGCGAAAAGTATTGATATCGACGAAGCTGATGACGAGACGCTTGGCTTCAAAGTTGGCGCTGAGCTCATCAAACAGGCTGCTAACAAGATGAATGACGTAGCTGGCGACGGTACTACGACGGTGACAGTTTTAACTTATCATATTTTGAACGAAGCCAACAAACTAATTGCTGCTGGTCACAATCCGATGTTGCTACGCAAAGGGCTAGAGCGTGCTGCTAGCGAGATTATCAAAGAGCTCGGCAAACTCGCCGATGATATTCGCGGCGACAAAAAACGGATTGCCGAAGTAGCGACAATCTCCGCAGGCGACGAGGCGATTGGTAAACTAATCGCTGATGTCATGGAAAAGATTGGCCCGAACGGCGTGGTGACAGTCGAAGAAGGACGCGGCTTAGAGCTCGAGAGCGAAGTTGTCGAAGGCTTCACGGTACAGCGCGGCTTCGTTAGCCCGTACATGGTGACCGATGCTAAGCGCATGGAAGCAGTTTACGACAAACCAGCAATTGTGGTGACTGATAAGAAAGTCTCTTCGGCGCAAGAATTCGTGCCGTTGCTCGAAATGATCGCTCAAAATGGCAAGAAAGACTTGGTACTGATCGCCGACGATGTTGATGGCGAAGCGCTGAGCTTGTTGGTGTTAAACCGGCTTAAAGGTGCTTTCAATACCTTGGCTATCAAAGCTCCGAGCGACAAAGATGTGCTGTATGATATCGCAGCGTTGGTTGGCGCTAAAGTCATCACCGAAGACACTGGCATGGCATTTGATAATGTCGGTAGCGACGTAATTGGTTCGGCCCGCAAAGTGATAGCTACCAAAGATCTGACAACTATTGTCGAAGGCGAAGGGGCAAAGGCGGCGGTTAGCGCTCGCGTCGATCAGATTGAGCTGGAAATCGACAATGCCACTAGCGACTACACCAAGAAGAATTTGCAAAAGCGCCATGCAGCTTTGACTGGCGAAGTGGCGGTGATTAAAGTTGGCGGTGCGACCGAGACTGAAATCGAAGAAAAGAAATATCGTGTCGATGACGCTGTGGCTGCTGTCAAAGCAGCGCTAGCCGAAGGTATTGTTCCAGGCGGCGGTGTAACGCTAGTGAACCTAGCCTGTGGTTATAAGCATTCTAATAGCAAAGATGCTTCGGTATTAGCAGGCGAAGATTTGTTGATTCATGCACTTGAACAGCCATTCCGAATCTTGCTGAGCAACTCTGGTTTAAATGCTGACGAGTGGCTGCCGCAGATCAAAAAAGCCAAGGCTGGCCAGGGTATCAACGGCAACCACCCGAATGAATTGCTTGATCTAAAGTCGGCAGGCGTAGTTGACCCAGTACGCGTTACCAAGGAGGCCTTGCAGAATGCTGCCTCAATTGCTGGTACGGCAATGACGATGGGTGCGCTGGTTGTTGATCTGCCAGAGAAAGAAACGCCAGGTGCTGCTATGCCAAATATGGGTGGCGGTATGGGCATGTACTAAACCTATTCGTTGTAAGCTAGACAGCGTAGAGCCCACCGTTATGCGGTGGGCTTTCTTGACAAACTTGACAAAGAGCAATTTATAACCTAGAATATTGCACAGTGTAAATTTACCGATTATACACGGTTAATCTCTAGAATTGCGGCAGTAAGGGGGTCTGTGAAACATATTTTACGAATTTTTAGCGGCTACTGGCTGATGTTTATCATCTTGGTTGGCTTTACGTACGCCATGGTGATGGCGAATTTGTGGCTGCCTGACAAAATGTCGGAAATTGTCAATAACGGCATCATCAAACAAGATATGCCGGCAATTTGGCACAACGGACTAGAGATGATTTTGGTGACGGCGGCGGGCGGACTGTGCTCGATTATCATCGGATTTTTAGCCTCCCGGATTGCCACTGGTGTGGCGCAGAAACTACGAATGGAACTATTTGAGCGAGTCGAAAGTTTCGCGCTGGCAGATTTTAATAAATTTTCTACCGCCTCGCTAATCACCCGCTCGACCAACGATATTCAGCAAATTCAGATGACGTCAATCCTGCTATTGCGCATGGCTTTACTGGCACCAATTATGGCGGTCGGCGGTCTGCAAAAAGCCATCCATAATGCGCCAGATTTGAGCTGGATCATTGCGCTGGCAGTGTCGGTGCTGCTGGTGGTCATTGCCGTGTTGTTTGTCATTGCTGTGCCTCGGTTCAAGAAATTGCAAACGCTGGTGGACAAACTGAATCTGGTGACGCGCGAAAACCTGGTCGGCTTAAAAGTTATTCGTGCCTTTCACAACGAAAAAATTGAGCAGAAAAAATTCCAGCAAGCCAACACTGAGCTAAACAAAATGAATTTATTTGTCAATCGGCTGATGATGCTGCTCGACCCGATTATGACGCTAGTAATGAACTTTTCTAGCGTGGCAATTGTCTGGTTCGGCGCGCATTTGATCAGCAGCGGCAATCTACAAATTGGTAATATGATGGCGTTTTTGGAATACGCCATGCAGGTGATTATTTCGTTCCTGCTGTTGTCGATGGTGTTTATCATGGTGCCGCGGGCAGCCGTGTCGGTAAAGCGGGTGGGCGAGGTGTTGGATACGCTGCCGTCGATTGTTGACCCGCAGTCGCCGCAACAATTGCCACATGACGCTACGGGTAAAATCGAATTCAAAGACGTCACGTTTACTTACCCAGACGCTGACCTGCCAGTACTCTCAAATATCAATTTCACGGCTGAGCCGGGGCAAACCACGGCGTTCATCGGCAGTACTGGTTCTGGTAAATCAACGCTAATCAATTTGATCCCGCGCTTTTACGATGTGTCAGCGGGGCAGATTTTGTTGGATGGCGTGGATATCAGAAATGTGAAGTTGGAAGATTTGTACGATCAAATCGGCTACGTGCCGCAAAAGGGCGTGTTGTTTAGCGGGACGATCGCCAGCAACATCAAGTACGGCAACGCCAAAGCCAGCCAAGAATTGGTAGAAAAATCCGCTAAAATCGCTCAAGCCGCCGAGTTCATCAGCGAGCTAAAAAACGGTTACAAAAATGACATTGCTCAAGGCGGCAGCAATGTTTCCGGCGGTCAGCGGCAGCGGTTGTCGATCGCCCGGGCGATTGCCGTCGAGCCGAACGTCTACATTTTTGATGATTCGTTTTCGGCGCTGGATTTCAAAACTGATGCCAAATTACGTTTGGCGCTCGCCAAAGAAACCAAACACAAAACCGTGCTCATCGTCGGCCAGCGCATCAATACCATCATGAACGCTGACAAAATCATTGTGCTGGACGAAGGTAAAATTGTCGGGCAAGGCACACACCAGGAATTGATGAAAGATTGCGAAGTCTATCAAGAAATTGCCGCTTCCCAGCTCTCGGAAGACGACTTGCAGAAAATGTCGGCGACGACCGCGAAAGGAGCGGCGTAATGGCTCAGCAAAGCATGAAAAAACGCCAGCCAGTGAAGATGGGCTGTCCAATGGGCGGTGGTATGGGCGCGGGCGAAAAAGCCAAAGATTTCAAAGGCACGGTTAAAAAGCTAGCCAAATATTTGGCGGAGTTCAGCTGGCAAATGCTCATGGTGGCGATTTTCGCGGTCGGTAGCACAGCGTTTGCGATTGTCAGTCCGAAGATTTTGGGCGGCGCCACCAACCAAATTGTCGAAGATTATGTC
>JABCOE020000092.1 GCA_013333795.2 Candidatus Saccharimonadota bacterium
CCCGTCCTTTTTTCTTGCTAATTGTTTGATTGCCATTTTGTTCGAGCCTCCTTCAACTCGGATTTATAGCGTCAATGCCATCACAGCCTTGATAGTGTGCATGCGGTTTTCAGCCTCATCAAAGCCAACACTGTGCTCGCCGCTAAAGACCTCGTCAGTGACCTCCATCGAGTCAAGACCGAATTGATCGTGAATCTTCTGGCCAGTCTCGGTATTAAGGTCATGGAATGATGGCAAACAATGCAAGAATTTGACGTTCGGGTTATGCGTCTCGGCTAGCATTTGCGCATTGACCTGGTACGGCTTGAGAAGGGCAATTCGCTCAGCGAACTTGTCTTCCTCGCCCATTGACACCCAGACATCAGTGTAGATAGCGGCAGCCCCTTCTAGCGCTTCGGCACGGTTATCAGTGATGGTAATCTTCGCGCCAGTTTCCATAGCAATTGAACGTGCTAGGCCAACTAGATCGCCCGACGGATGCAGCTGTCGCGGTGCCAAAATACGGAAGTCAACACCCATTTTAGCCGCACCAATCAGCAAGCTATTTGCCATATTATTGCGTCCGTCGCCAACGAAGACCAGCTTAGCGCCGTTGAGCTTGCCGACATGCTCCTCAATAGTCATGAAGTCTGCCAGAATCTGCGGCGGGTGGAAAGTATCCGTCAAGCCATTCCAGACTGGTACGCCAGCATATTTCGCTAACGCTTCGACATTGGAGTGTTTGAAGCCGCGGAATTCAATGCCGTCAAACATGCGCCCCAGTACCTTAGCGGTATCTTCAACTGACTCTTTTTTACCTAGCTGAATATCGTCTTTACCGAGAAATTCTGGTGCTACGCCCAAATCATTGGCAGCTACCGTAAAGGCGCAGCGAGTTCGCGTCGATGTCTTTTCAAAGAGCAAAGCCACTTGTTTACCCTCGTGAATGCGGTGTGCTTTGCCCGCTTTCTTTTGTTGCTTGAGGTCGTGTGCTGTATCAAGCATCAGCCGAATATCGCTTGGCGAGAAGTCTTTCAAAGTCAAGAAAGAGCGACCCTTCAGACTGGTTGGCAGCTTAGCTACCGTTGCAGTAGTCGAATCTGTAGTTACTGGCACCACTTTGCGGACGTGCTCCTCTTGAATCATTGGTACCGCCAAGGTGGCTGCCAGCGAACGCTCCGCCGAAGTAACTCTATCAGTAACTTGCTCGTTATCCAGATCTTCGCGCACCAGCGGCATACTCATACAGCGTGGGCCGCCGCGGCCACGACCGAGTTCTGAACCGCTAACCTCGATGACCTCGACGCCAGCCTCGCGCAATTTAGCATTAGTGACATAGTTACGGTCGTAAGTCACCACCACGCCCGGCGCAATCGCCAAAGTATTTGAACCGTCATTCCACTGCTCGCGAGCTGCCGCAATCTCATCGCCGCCGCCGCACTCAATCAGGTTAATCTTTGGCAAATGTAGCGCTTCACACAACGCTTTTTCAAGGTCATGCTGCTTGGTAATCCGCGGATAAGCTTGCCCCTCAACCTTCTCGAGGATAAACAGATTCATCTTGCCTTCAAAGTCGCGAATCTCCGGGTGGATCGTGAACTTGTCGTAATCGATCATTGTGAAGACTGTATCTAGGTGCATGAATGCGTGGCTCTTCGGGATCTCGAGAGCAATAATTTTCTTGAAGTTAGAATCAGCGAACAACTCAGTTGCCATTTTCTCGATTGCCTCGGCGGTAGTGCGCTCGCTGATACCGATGGCCATGGCTTCGCTGTTCAACACCAGCTCGTCGCCGCCCTCCATCGAGAACTTCTCGTCGCGATTATACCAAACTGGAATATCGTGGCCAGCAAATCGCGGATGATGGTCGATGATATAGCGCATGAACAGCGACTCGCGGCGGCGAGCTGGCCAGTGCATCTTGTTGATCGTCAAGCCGTTGCCAATAGTCGCGGCTGGATCGCGTGTAAAGTACAAATTCGGCATTGGATCTAGGTAAAATGGATAATGGTCTTGCTCAACCATATCGTGCAGCTGCTGGTGATGCTCTGGCGGTAGAGAAATCTCGTCTTTGCGCACACCGGCCATAATTTTGCGCACCATCTTGTTGGTCGGCATCGACAATAGGTAATCGCGCAGACTTTGCGTGACTCGACGCGAATCTTGTTTGGAAGCTGCTAGCATTTCGTCGACAAATTCTGCTTTCAAATTATCGCTGTTTAATGCCTCTGTTACCAATTCGTCCAAATACAGCACTTCGACGCCATGGTCGCGCAGAACGTTGGCAAACTCATCATGCTCTTCTTGCGCCACCTTCAGGTGCGGAATATCGTCGAACAGCAAGTCCTTGAGATAATCAGGGGTAAGATTCTCTAGCTCCTCGCCCGGCCGATGCAGCAGTACAGTCTTGAGTACGCCGATTTCAGAATTGATTTGCAATGGTTTTTGATTCACGCCCACCTCCGCTATGATCTAAATGATTCATTGTTTATTTACTTATATAGTTTTTATTATATAGATTTATGCCGCTTATGCAAGCCTTTTCTCGGCTAAATCAAGTAGTCGGTGCTGTCCAATATTGTTGGACGATAGACTGCACCTGCGTTGGCTGATTTATTACAGCTTGCTCCCAAGTCATGCCAGTGTCTTTTTGGAAAGAAGACATAGCTTGAATGAGACTATCGACCTGAGTATGCGTGATAACACTGCCGTTAGCCGACTTGAAAGTCTCAATTTTGTAATTATCGCTGCTATACCACGAACTAACCGTAATAGCGTCAAGCGAGCCTGGCATGCGGAGGCGGAGGTTACTGCCAGCACGCTCAAATATAATATCTAGCGAGTCATAACCAAGATGCACTTCATCTGCTAATCCAGACGTATCCGATATATAATCTACTTCAGAGTTATCTATATGAGTAACAGTTTTACCGAGTTGCAATCCATATGTACCGACCCAGTCAAGAGAATTGACATGATCTGTAGAGTTGTACTTGTCAGCATCTATAGATGATACGCCAACATTATTGCCAATACCAACAGCATCAAAGGTTACAGACTTTATACCAGCGTCACCTTTGTCCAATTTGGCGGTCTTATATGTCATATATTGAGCCAACGCACCGCCGAGAGAGTGCCCAGTGAAGCTAACATTACTACCTTGACCAATAGCCTTAAACATCGCATTCTGATCGTTATAACAAATAGGGCCATATTGATTGAGAGTTTGAAAAACAAACTTTCTAGCAGCAGCAAATTGCCCCATCCAGTCTGCTGGAAATACTCTAGAACCAATAAGCCCATCAGTGTCCCAATCTCCAAAATTGTTAGTGCCACGAAAAGCGAATATAATCTCTTTGGTTTCTGGGTTCTGTAGAGCAATGCAAGAAAACTCATTTTCTACCGTAATGGTTCTAATGCCATTACGATCTTTA
>JABCOE020000093.1 GCA_013333795.2 Candidatus Saccharimonadota bacterium
CGCCTAATTCCACCATAATGCGCCACAGATCATCGGTTATAACAGCAGGGTCGGCATTCTCGTCAGCTAATCGCTCTAATTCCATAAAGTCGCCCAAACCTTCCACTGAGTCGATACATACTTCCACATCATTCAGTTTGCCAGTCCGGCGAGTCTTCGACAAGTCCGAAAATGGCACGAAACCTAGCTCCTTGACGATAGCGATCATGACGTCTGGATCGCCAACTTCTGTTTCACGCTCAATGCTATCCAGCTGCCCAGTCACCGATCGTTTTAAGGTGAATAATGTCCGCTCGGTTTCATTTTCGCCTTGTCCATGCGTTTCGGTACGCACCCGCAGCCAAGGCACTGTATTGCCGTCACCGCCAGCTTCTCCCGGCAGACCAAACACTTGATCGCGCTGATGCACTGGCTCGCCGAGAGCAATACCCTTACCCGCCAGCGCAGCCAACAGCCCTTCTTTATCTTGCAGTCTAACTTTTATCTCAATTTCTCTCATATATAAATGATATCACGTTTAGAGTATGTCCACTGGACCGATAATATCCGTATTGCCAAAGTAAAAATCGGTTAAGACCTGCCGCCATGGCGTGCTGGTTGCCGCAGCATATATCATTTTGCCAATATCGCCATGGCAAGCCAACAACACCGTTTGATCTGGGTGTTGACGCGCCATGAAATCAAGCACCCGCTGGCCGCGAGCCAATAACTCAGGAAAAGTCTCAGCGCCGTCAGGATGCAAAAAATAGGTCACGTTCTCTGCTTTGATGATGTCCGGCGCACAAATTTCCTCAATATCAGCCGCTGGCTTACCAGTCATAATGCCAAAATCACGCTCGATTAAATCATCGTGAACTATCGGCTCGGCAAGACCCAGCGCCGCCGCTACAATCGCTGCCGTCTCGAAAGCTCGATCAAGCGGCGATGCGTACACCGCGTCAAAAACCAGCTCCCTATCCTTGATGTGACGCGCCAATTGCCGCGCTTGCTGGCGTCCCAGATCAGTCAGCGGCAGGTTGCGATGACCATTCAAAATCCCGCGCACATTGTCTTCATTCTGGCCGTGGCGAGCGATATAGATAGTAGTCATGAATCTTAGTATATCATCTCTGTCAGGCGGCAAGAAACCTTACGAAGCCCTATTTATCGCCGAAGTTTCTTGCTATGAAATCATTGGCAAATCTGCGAATGACGCTCCAGCCAATCAGCAATCGCATCAATATCAAGATGATCGGTCGCGGCGCGGACGGCGAAATTTTCTAGTTCAACAGCCGCCGTAGTCATTCTCCAGCCATTTCTCGCCAAAAAGATGCCAGCAATCGTCACCGCTGTGCGCTTATTGCCATCGGTAAAGACATGGTCTGCTATACAATTACGCAAATAAACCGCCGCCTTTTCGTGAACTGACATATATTGCTCCTCACCAAAAACAACTGTTTGCGGCGCAGCCACCAGCGACTTTAGCCCCAGTTCATCGCGTACGCCATGCGAGCCGCCAAAATCCTCAATTATCCAAAAATGCAGCTCTAGAATTTCGTCAATCTCCAGATAGCGAATCATCGGTCTGCCAAGTTTTTCAGCGTTTCGCCGTACTGTTTTTTAAAATCATCGTATTCCTGGCGAAGCGACGGCTTATTTGCTTGCTCAATTGGCTTTACCTGCTCAACGGTTAATCGCACCTCGTCACCATCGCGAATCCCCAGCGCCCGCAAATCCCGCGCCGGCAGCGTCACGCCGCGGCTCGAACCAATCTTGATAACTTTTTGAATCGTAGTGATTTTCATGCAAACATTATAACAAAATTATAATTTTATTGCAATATTAGCGAAACCAAACCAATATTTACCGCACGATTTCGCTATGCAACTGCTGCCATTTCATATGCGCGCTATGCGCTCGAGCTGGTGCGTCAACCTCGCTCTTCTGAAGCAATAATTCCTCAGGATCAATAAACATTATTTCATCGCCCTCTTCACCTGGTATAAAATCAAAATTCTCCGGCCAGACGCGGCAATAAAAACAGATTTGATTAGCATCAAGCCGCTCAATATACATCTCGTCCGCCGCGTCAAACAGTTGATAGCGCAAATCACCTTTATAGCCAACTTCTTCGTACAACTCGCGTTTCAGCGATGATTCAAAATCCTCATCATAATCCATGCCCCCGCCCGGCAAATCCCAATACGTCCGATTAATTTCCTTAACGACCAATATTTGCCCAGCATCGTTATAGATGAGAGCTTTGAGCGAAATTCGGTAGAGGTAATCGTGGCGAGTCACTCCGACTGAATCTTGTGTAACGAGATGCCCGTTGGTAAGTTTTGTCATAGGGACAATTATAACACTTTTAGCCTAAACCCGGCGTAAGTACCGTCTTGCTTATACGCTTCCTCGCCAAGGAACGCTGGGATAGTTTGCAGTGTATCGTTATAGACAAAGTTTTTAAGATCGACAATACTTCGCTCTTCCTCGGGCAAGATCTTCCCTACCATCTTATAAAAAGTCCGCTCTTGGTCAACTGTCTCCTCATCCAAATATCTTGCTATGTCGGCGCATATTTGCTTGTACAGATCATCGTTCAAATGCGAATTTGGCACTTCATAAGCCACGAAGTTCGACACCACTGTCGTGATATCATTAAGCGGCTCAACCACCAGAACGTCTTTCACAGCGCTAGAGTTGACAAACCTCTGCACTACTTCATTATCTTTATCTGCCGTTATCAAAATATCTGGCTGTTCGGCAGTGGTCGTATGAAAATCCAATACCAACTCCGGCTTCAGTAACCGAATCCGTTCCTCAATAATCTTCGCACGTCGACCCTCATAAGTATCCAGACCAAGTCCATAACTCCTATTTAGGTCCGATTCGGTATACCGCACATTCTTTGCGTAAGCGCGCGGATTAGCTATGATGAACTCCATATTTTCCAACAGTTTAGACCGTTTGGCGAGCATATACGCCAGCAGATTTGAGCCTAATAATTCGTTGCCGTGAGTGAAGATTATTGCCAGTATTTTTGTCATATAGCTATTATTCTACGCCGTAAAAACAAACCTGCCAACGATATGCGCGCTATTTATTGCGTATTATTATATATCAAACGCATCAATAATTTCTTGGTTGCGAATTAACCCTCTTCATGCACCTCATTATACCAAAAACCTCGACGGGGACGAACCCAAGTCGAGGTGCTGTATGTATTATATTAGCAGAGATATGCGTATAAATCAATATCTACGACACGTCAAATAGTTGATGGCGCAAATCACCCTTGTAGCCAACTTCTTCAAGCAGCTCGCGCTTCAAAGACAACTCAATCGTCTCGCCAAAATCCATGCCACCGCCCGGCAAATCCCAGTTTGGGAAGGTTTCGCCTGTTCCTTGTTTGAAATGTAGATTTACAGTATATTTTGTCTTTCCAATATCCATTATTAACTGCTTATTGGGTGTTAACACGTTGGGAATTATCTAATTGTGATACTCTTTTATTTTATGTTCATATTCATTCAAAAGATTCTTTGAATAAATTTTTTCATTTTTTGAATTTCTAACTTCTTTCCAAATAATAGAAGCGACTTTTAATTTGTTCGAATAGTTGCGACTATTTTCGTCTGCACTAAAATCCTTTAAAAATTGATTCCATTGACAAACCGAATTATCATACTTGGCATAA
>JABCOE020000094.1 GCA_013333795.2 Candidatus Saccharimonadota bacterium
TAACCAGCGGTACTTCGCGGAGAGTGTTTGATGTCTAAGGCAATTGTCGAGATTAGCAAACTAACGAAATCTTTCAAAATTCCGCTTGAAGCTAGTTCAGGTGTTAAACAACAGTTGATAAATATACTAAAAGGTCGCAAAGGCTATCGTGTGTTTACGCCGTTAAAGGATATAAGTTTTACTATAAACGAAGGAGACTTTTTCGGTATAGTTGGCCGCAATGGTTCAGGAAAGAGCACGCTGTTGAAAACAATCGCTGGTATTTATACGCCAAATGGCGGTAGCGTTAAAGTACACGGTTCGCTAGTGCCGTTTATTGAGCTCGGCGTAGGATTTAATCCAGAGTTAACTGGCCGCGAAAACATTTTTCTTAATGGTGCACTGCTAGGGTTTAGCCATGAAGAAATGGAATCTATGTATAGCGCGATTGTTGAGTTTGCAGAACTAGAAGACTTTATGGAAGAACGGCTTAAGAATTATTCAAGCGGTATGCAGGTCCGTTTAGCCTTTTCAATTGCAATTCGCGCTCATGCTGATATTTTGTTGCTTGATGAAGTGCTTGCGGTTGGCGATGAGGCTTTTCAAAAGAAGTGCTATTCGTACTTTGATAAGCTTAAGCGTGAAAAACGTACTGTAATTTTAGTAACTCACGATATGGCGGCAGTCGAGAGGTTTTGTACAAAAGCAGTATTTATTGAAGACGGCCACGTTAAAATGATTGGTAAACCGTATCGTATTGCGGCGGCATATAGCCGTAGTAATAGCCAGAATTATGACCGGACGACTGGACTAAACAGCGATAACGAAGGGACGGTACCGTTCAAAATAGTGTTACGTGGTACTGATGGTAAAGAAAAGACCATGTATGATTTCGAAGAAACTATGACGGTAGATTTATCATGGCAGCAAAAGGGTGTTAAACATGTAGGCGTTGCAATTTTTCGTGAAAGCGGCGAGTATGTTTACGGACCGAATACTTACCAAGAAAAAACTAGCGCTATCAAAGATCAAACAGCTCGCTACACTGTAAAGTTAAATCTTAATGAAGGCAGGTATTTTATCAAGGCGGGTTTGATGGGGGTTAATGATACAAAGGTAATTGCTTTTATCGAGGAAGGACCGTTTTTTTCAGTCCAACGCGATTATGGACATGGCCGCTGGGGTGGTGTGACGAAGCTAGATCACACATGGAAATAAAATATGCTGCAACGCTTGAAAAATATAATAAAACACAATAGAGCACTTTACTCTTTCTTGCTGTTATTGATTTCGCCATATCGCAACTATCTTGATTCGCGTCAGCGCAGGTTATATGAGTCATGGCAGTGCAGGTATGAAGATAAGCCTATAAATTATAAATTACGCAGACAGCCGCTAGTGTCGATTATTGTACCGACTTACAATACTCCAACTAAATACTTGAGGGAAATGGTTCAGTCGGTTGAATCTCAATCATACGATAATTGGGAGCTGATTATTGTTGATGATGCGTCGCCTGATACAGGCTTGAAACAAGAAATCAGCTCTATAGCAAAGACTAATGCAAAAATAAAGCCTTTTTTTCTTAAGGCCAATCGCCATATTGCCGGGGTGACAAATTACGGTATCCATAAAGCTAGCGGGGAATACGTGGCGCTACTTGATCATGACGACGTGCTGCACCCAGACGCTTTATTGCGAATTGTCGAAAAGATAAATAATTTGCCAGATGTAAAATTTATATATACTGACGAGATTAAGCTTGATGAACGCGGACGACAATATCAACCATTTTTCAAACCTGATTGGAATGCTGATTTCTTGCGCTCGGTCAACTATATTACGCACTTTGCTGTCATGCAGCGGAAACTTTTGTTGGAGTTGGAGGGCGAAGATGGCAACTACAACGGAGCTCAAGATTGGGAGCTTTTTTTGCGCATAACAAGAATACTGCAGCCGCAGCAGATTGCGCATGTTTCGCAAATACTTTACTATTGGCGTGTCCATAAAAATTCTACTGCACAAGGGTTGGATGCAAAACCTTATGTTATTGATGCTCAGGAGAGGGCTTTAAATGACGATATCAAGAGCCGTCAAGTCCAAGCTCAAGTTGTGCGCGATTCAATATATGATGCTCAGTGGCGGCTAAAATATTCTACGCCGCAAAATCTTGCTATAAAAAATGTATTATTTAGCAAATCAACCACCGTCGGAGATGTCATTCGTGATGAAGCTGCTGATATAATAGTATTCTCAGAGACTATAATTAAAGACATTGATGATTATAGTGATATGGGTGATGTGATGCGACTTGATATCGGTGCAGTTGTTCCGTCTATAATTGAAGAGAGTCGAGTTATAGAAAACCTTACGTCAATCTTAGATAAAAAAATAGTAGAATGCATACAGACACTAAGCCGGCGATCCTTTACGAAACACATTTATCTAACCGCTAGATACAATCTAGGTGCGATAGATCTTCCCGTGCTATTTATTGACCGGAACAAGCTGGCTTTGATTGATGAATCAACAAGAATAACTAGCCGATTGCTAACTAAAGCTCTTTGCGGTAAAGGTCTAAAAACGTTATATAATCCATATATGACGGCTAAGGAGGAATAATAATGATACGTAAAGTTAATAATCTTGTAAAGAAAAGTGTTGTAATAATCAAAGACGATGGTGCTGTCCGCTTTGTAAAACGCGCAGCAAAGTATGCATATTATAAGAAATTTCCTGATAAAAAACAGCAATTATATAAAGATATTTTATTTATTAACGGCTGCACTTTGCCGCATCCAGAGCGCTACCGAGTTGCTCACCAGATGGAGCAGCTAATGTCGCAGGGGTTAACTGTTGAAAGCGTTTTTTATGATAGATTATCGCTTGATCAATTGAAGTATTATCGCGGATTTGTATTTTTCCGCTGTCCAATAACTGATACGATTCGCGAGTTTATCAAGCAGTCGCATTATTTTAATAAAACCTGTTTTTTTGATATTGATGATTTGGTGATTGACCAGAAATATACTGATTCAATCAAATATGTTCAGCAGATGAGTGTCGATGATAAGCGGCTCTACGATGATGGTGTTAATCGGATGCGCGAAACGCTGGAGTTGTGCGATCATGTTGTTACCACGACCGCTCAACTGCAAGAGGAGCTGCAGCATTACACGAAGGGTGAAGTGCTGATTAACCGCAACGTTGCATCTGATGAAATGATTAAGCTATCTAATTTAGCGCTTAAGGCGGTTAGTAAAGACAGAGATAAAGTTGTTATCGGCTATTTTAGCGGTAGCATTACCCATAATGAAGATTTCGATCTCGTTATTCCTAGTCTTATTAAAATATTCGAAAAGTATCCGCAAATTTACCTTAAGATTGCTGGCATTCTGGATGTTCCAGACGCCCTTGATCCGTATAAAGAACGTCTTATTACGTCAGGATTTGTTGATTGGCGAGAATTGCCAGCTGTTATGGCGGAGTGCGATATTGTTTTGGCACCGCTGGTTGATACGATTTTTAACCGCGCAAAATCTGAAAATAAATGGGTTGAGGCGGCTCTTGTAAAGATTCCAACCATAGCCAGCAATATTGGCGCTTTTGCAGAGAAAATTCAGAATAACGAAACAGGCATACTAGTAAACAATATTGACGCAGAGTGGTTTAAAGCACTTGACTTACTAGTATCAGACTCGGTTTTGCGCGGTAAACTTGCAGATAAAGCTCACGAGGAGATAATTCATAACTATTCGACGGTGTACACTGGCTATAACCTAGCTTCGTTTATTAGAAAGCATTTGGCGCGAAATATCGGTTTTGTTCTGCCTTCAACTGATATTTCAGGAGGAGTAATTGTCGCCTTAAAGCATGCTGATGTGCTAAGAAGGCACGGCTGGGACGTGACGCTAATTGACGCAGTCAGTAAACACGCTCTAAAAATCGCTAAGAAAACCTATAGCTATAGATATGAATTGCCTGGATTTAATGTCGTTACTACGCACAAAACTAAAATGAAAGCATTTTTTGACACGCAGGTTGCAACGTTGTGGTCAACTGTCGAGCTAGTTAAGAAGCAGCCTAATGTTCGTAATCGGCTTTATTTTGTGCAAAACTTTGAAACGGATTTTTATATACCAGGCACTGGTGAACCGCGCTTTTTGGCGAACGCTTCTTACTGCGATCAATCTGGTATACGGTATATTACGATGTCACTATGGTGTCAGAAGTGGTTGAAAGACGTCTTTCATAAAGAGTCCGAGTATGTCTCAAATGGAATTGATCTTGAGTTGTACCCATATCGCGAACGGGATTTTACGGGCAAAATAAAGATACTTATTGAAGGCGACAGTAAAAGTGAGTATAAAAATACTGACGAAGCTTTTCGTATCGTTGAGAGGCTTGACTCTGATAAATTTGAGATTTCGTATTTATCATACCGCAAGGAACCAAAAGATTGGTACCGAGTCGATAGATTTTATAATCGTATTGCTCCAGAAAAAGTTGGAGAAGTGTACGCAAGCTGCGATATTTTGATTAAAACTAGTATCGTTGAGAGCTTTTCATATCCGCCGCTTGAAATGATGGCGACTGGCGGCGTATCTGTTGTAGTACCAAATGGTGGCAATGTTGAATATCTGAAAGATGATTACAACTGTCTGTTTTATCGCCAAGGCGATATCGATGCGGGCGTTGCAGCTGTCGAAAAGTTACTAAACGATAAAAAACTACGCGATAAAATCATTAAAAATGGTCAAAAAACTGCTCAAGCTTATCAGTGGAGTAAGCTTGAGCAGCGGATTGTTGATATATACAAATAGAGATTTTATTTTTCAACAAGCTTTATTCTAACAGCTTCAATGTGCGATCCTGGTTTATCGCCAGCGACCTCGCCGTTCTTTTTCCACTCTTGCCAACCGATCCATGATAGGTGAGTTTGGTAGTAAATATCATATTTCTTGGCGTCGGTTTCACTGAGGGATAGTTTTATGCCATTGAGCGCTTTTGTTTGGCCGGTAGTGCCGCAGATTTGTTGTTCGGTCACAGATATATCTGTCGACCAAGGGTCGTTAGCCGATTTTGATGAGCAGCGGATGGCGATGGTCGATCCGTCGCGTTGTGATATAGCTTTGGCAATGCGTAGTGCCTCAACGGCGAACGCTCGCCCCGTTGTACCAGACATGACACCCTGAGAGACGTTCGGCATCCAGCCAACATAGCTGACGTGGGTTGAATAGCTGAGATCATACAAATCTGGGACAGGCGTATTGGCTGGGTTGTAGAATGCACCGCTAGGTAGGGCGATTGAATTTTTTGGCGCTATACGAATCTGGATGGCCTCAAGCTGTCTGGTTGCACCAGTTGATCCGGCTGGCTCGCCATTTTTCGCCCA
>JABCOE020000095.1 GCA_013333795.2 Candidatus Saccharimonadota bacterium
CAGCGCGGCATGTAGCTAGCCGTTACGAGGGAATCAGTACTAATCTTTACGCGATAGCAGCAGCAACAGTGTGCGCTGAACTCGGCTGGATTTCGTATTATTGGATGATTGCTTATACTATTCCGGGTTTGGCTGCTATCAAGGTATCGCAGTTCGCTATATTTGCAGTATTGATGGGTTTCGTGGCTGAACGGACAGCGCGCAGCTATCATAAACACGGCGAAGTTCGCTTCGCTGATATTGCAATGCCGATATTATTAACGGCAATGACGATGGTTGTGGCGTATATCTTTGCGGTTTTGAGCGGCAGCGATGCTTTGTAGGGCGTCAAGCAGATTTTTAAGGATTCTTTAAGACTATATGCGCATAGTAAGTATAATGGATATGATCAAATTATCGAATAGAGGAGGTTTCTGATGAATGATAAGCAGGAAAATGCTACGCCGCGATCATCAGACTCGCAGCCGCTGCCGCCTCGGGTTGTTGCGTCTACTAAACCTTGCCAGAAGAAGACGGTTTGGTTAGCGATCTCTATCGTGATTGCGGCGATTATTTTGGCGGCTGGCGGCATAACTTGTACGCTACTAATGCGAGGAGGCCGCAATTCTCTGAATACTTTCGTTGACGGCAATCTGGTGGCTGATAGCAAGGAGGCTTCTGTTTCTGATATTATTGACAAAGTTTCGCCAAGCGTGGTGTCGATAGTCACCAATACTAAGTCGCAATCGCTATTTGGCGGTTCCCGCCAGGTGCAGGCGGCCGGTACGGGTATTATTCTCAGTAAAGACGGCTTCGTTCTTACTAATAAGCATGTTGTAGAAGGCGCGCAGTCGGTTACGATTGTGGCCTCGGACGGGTCGACTTACGACGCGGTATCGCTAGTTGGTACCGATCCGTTGAATGATTTGGCTTACTTAAAGATCAAAGACGTTAATAATTTAACACCAGCAGCACTAGGCGACTCGTCGACAGCCCGAGTCGGGCAGAACGTTATTGCTATCGGTAATGCGCTAGGACAGTATCAGAACACCGTTTCTAAAGGTATTATTTCTGGTAAGGGCCGGGCGGTCTCGGCGAGCGATAGCAGCGGTAACTCGCGGGAATCTCTGACTGATATGCTGCAAACCGATACGGCTATTAATTCTGGCAATTCTGGCGGGCCGTTAATTAACTACAGCGGGCAGGTTATCGGTATTAATACAGCGGTAGCTTCGAATGCTGAAGGAATTGGCTTTTCGATCCCGATTAACGCAGCAAAAGGTACAATCCAGCAAGTTTTGGCTGGCAAAGGCGTGCAGCGAGCGTATCTGGGCGTCAATTACACGGATATCACGCCGGAAATAGCTAAGCATTATAGTTTGCCATCAAAATATGGCGCGTACGTGACTGGCGGCCGCAGCGAGGACGTTGGTGTTGCCGCTAACAGCCCGGCCGCTAAAGCTGGTATTCAAGACAAGGATATCATTACCAAGGTTAATGGTACTGAATTGGGCGCGCGAGGTAATTTATCAAGTGTTCTCGGGCAGTATCAGCCGGGCGATACTATTGATTTGACGGTGATGCGCAGCGGTAAAACGATGAATATCAAAGCGACGCTAGCGGCCTATCAAGAATAGTAAATTATGCTTGCAGTACGACAATAAAGCCGCGTGTTAGCTTATGCCGCAGCTGGCGCGAACCAGCGTAGGCTATTATTGCGCCGTGCTGCCGCGGGTCGGCTTCTAAAAAAATTAGTGCGCCAGGATTTAAGTGTACTGGTAGCTGGTCTATCAGCTGGTAGATTAGCGCCAAGCCCTCGTCTTTGGCGAAGAGCGCTAATGCTGGCTCATGATTAGTCTCGGGCGAGTGCTGCCACGAACGGTCGACATATGGCAAATTAGCGATAATTATATCGAATTTGCCGGGTATGGCACGCAACAAATTACTTTTTATCAGAGCGACGTCGGCTTGAAATTTTTCAGCATTTTGACGGGCAACACATAAAGCTGGTTGGCTAATATCGGATAAAATTACGTTAAGTTTCGGGATCTCTAATCTTGCGGTGATGCCCAAGCAGCCGCTGCCAGTACCGATATCTAGCAGCTTGCCAGAAACACCAAGTTCTTTTAGTAGCTCTATGATGGCTTCTGATTCTGGGCGAGGTACTAAAACTTGCGGTGACACTGTAAATCTTCGGCCGTAAAAATCGCGGTAGCCTAAAATATAAGCAAGCGGTACGCGTTCTAATCGCAGACGCAGCCGAGCATTAGCGATATCAATACGCCGCGGGTCGATGTCGTCTTCGGGGTGAGCGTGCAGGTAGGTACGATTTTTCCGCAGCGTATTAGCCAAGATAAGTTCTGCATCCAACCTGGCAGAATCGACGCCAATTTCTCGTAATTGTTTGATTGTGTGATCGAGCCATGCCGATATATTCATATGAATAGTATAAAATGCAAGTTTGTAGCGGTCAAACTAAATTAATATGATCAGGGGCGAGGCGGGCGATAGATTATTACTGGTCGGCGTTTTGCGCTTTTAATTCTCGTTCGTAAGCTTGCAGCTGTTCAATCAAATCGTCAATATCCCCGTTCATTGCCGCGGGGATATTGCTGCGGTTGTAGTGAATGCGGTGGTCGGTGATGCGGTCTTGCGGGAAGTTATAGGTGCGGATTTTTTCAGAGCGGTCGCCAGTGCCGACTAGCGAACGCCGTTCAGCGCTTAATTTGGCGTTTTCTTCGTCAATTTTCATCTGCAGCAGCCGCGAACGCAGCACGCTCATGGCTTTTTCGCGGTTCTTGATTTGCGACTTCTCGTCTTGGTTGGTAACTATGATGCCAGTTGGCAGGTGAGTAATGCGTACCGCCGAGTCGGTGGTGTTGACGCTCTGGCCACCGTGGCCGCTGGAGCGGTAAATATCGACGCGCAGGTCATTCGGGTTGATATCAATATCAGTTTCTTCGGCTTCAGGCAGGACAGCGACGGTGGCAGTGCTAGTATGAATACGGCCTTGACTTTCGGTAACTGGGACGCGTTGGACGCGGTGGACGCCGCCTTCAAATTTCAATTTGGCATATGGCGCGTCGCCCTTGACCATGAAAATGACTTCTTTGTAGCCGCCAGAATCGTTGGCAGATTCGCTAATCAGCTCGGTTTTATAGCCGTTGGCTTCGCACCAGCGCAAGTACATGCGGTATAATTCTGCCGCGAACAATGATGCTTCGTCGCCGCCAGCACCAGCGCGGATCTCGATGATGATGTTTTTCTCGTCGTTCGGGTCTTTAGGTGTTAGTAATATGAATAACTTATCGTCGAGTTCGGCGATTTTAGCTTCGTCCTCGGGAATCTCTGCTTTGGCTAGTTCGGCTAATTCATCGTTGCCCTGAGCTAAGCTTTTTGCCTCCGCTAGCTGTTTCTCGATAGTATCGCGTTCGCTAGCGGTAGCGATAATGGTTTCTAGTTCGGCGAAACGTTTGTTGTTGGCAGTAAAATCTGGCGAGTTGTAAGCGTCGGGACTTGCTAAAAAATCGCCGAGGCGAGCGCGTTCGGCTTTCAAAGCGTCTAAATCGAGAGAAATCTTTGCCATAGCTTATAAAATTATAGCATATATTGACGAAATAAGCGTTTTAATGTATAATAAAGAGATGAGTAGGTCGATTGATAAACCGTCGGAGTCTGCTGCGGGCGAGTTTTTATGCGCAACTTTGTTGCCAGTAGCTACTCCTGTTAAAACTTACAAAATACCGGAAGGTCTGCCGCCGCCGCTAAAGTCATGGCAAGTTGTGAATGTTGGCAGGGGACACATTAGGGCTAAGGGTGAGGTGGATAGGCTAGATGTAACGGTATTTTTAGCGGATGGTAATAGACTAACTAATTTCCAACATCCAGCGCTGGAGAGTTATTTAAGAAAAACGATCCTCGGAGAAGGTGATGGGGATGAAGAGGGGCAAGGTGATATAGATTTTGTACGATCGCTATATTACGGTGCAGTTGCCCGCGATATGAGGTTAACCATACCAGATGTGAGCAGTATGACAGCTGATAGTAGAAGATTGTTGGAATCGGCTGGTTTTTCTGAAGTGCTGGCTACGGGATCGCTTGCAAATGTAGGACTAGTACTGTCTGGAGGCGATGAATTGAGTGATCCTGCTGATATTGAAAGACGAGCGCGTGGAATAGGTTTATACGCTAAAGAGACCATAACTTTTCCTGGAGCAGGCGAGGACTCTGATAATCAGTTTATTGCGCTAACTGATGCCGCTGGCAATCGAATTATCATGCCGTATAGTGAGACTAGAGAGTATATTCTGATAGACGCATTTGGGTATGAGGAAGCTGGCGAGCAAGAAAAATAAAACATCGCTGATAGATAGCAGCGATGTTTTGTTATGCGATTGATGGCGTCTAGTTTTTCTCGTTGACCTGTTTCTTAGCTTTTTTGGAGGTTTTGGCTGGTTTGGCGTTGTTGTCGCTGGTTTTGTCATCGGCAGCCTGCTGAGCTTTGGCGGCAGCAGCAGCGTTAGCCTTCTTTGCTTTGTTGACGAGAGCTTCGCGGCGGGCCTTCGCGGCGGCTTGGCGGGCCTTGAAGCGGTCAACGCGGCCTTCGGTGTCGATGATCTTTTCTTCGCCAGTGAAGAACGGATGTGATTTACTCGAAATGTGGACTTTGACCAACGGGTAAGTTTGACCGTCTTTCCACTTGATTGTTTCGGTAGATTGCGCTGTTGAGCGAGTCAAGAACGCGAAGCCTGCTTGTTCGTCGCTAAATACGACCAGGCGATAGTCCTGTGGGTGAATACTGCTTTTCATAACTGTAGTATTTTAACAAAAATCTATCTGTCTGTCAAAAATGAGTTTTGCGGCGCTTTTCGTTGCTACGGCGTTCCTTCTCGCTGCTGATTTTGTCGTGAAGTTTGCGCAGCGCGCGCTGCGAAGCTGGCAGCTGGGTAATGGCGCGAATTTCTTCCTCAATGTCAGCTAAATCTTCGTCGCTGAAGGCTTCTAATCCAACATAACGCATGCGGGCGCCCTTGGTGGAGCGGATCAGTTCATCGAGCTTAAGCTGAATAGCACGACTATCACGGTTTTGAGTATTTTGGATCAAGAATACCATCAAAAAAGTGACAATTGTCGTACCAGTGTTGATAACTAACTGCCAGGTATCAGAGAAGTTGAAAATCGGCCCAGTGATAAACCAAGCAGCTATCGAGGCGGCTGCTAG
>JABCOE020000096.1 GCA_013333795.2 Candidatus Saccharimonadota bacterium
CGCAAAAGTTGCAATTTGGCTGGGTCGGCAGGATTCGAACCTGCGAATGCTGGGACCAAAACCCAGTGCCTTACCACTTGGCGACGACCCACTAATAAACGAGCGTGCAACAAGTATTATACCACGCTCATCAACGATATGGAAATTACGACATAGAATACAGCCGCACCCATTCCTCGGGGGTCAATTCTGACGGTTTGCGTTCAGGGTTGATGCTGGCTTTGGCGCGCGGTACGGCAGCAAAGACTTTTTGCGAGGCGTAGCATTTTGCGACGAAACTTTGGTACTCGTCGCGTTCTAATGTAGATAGGAGCGGCTCGGGTCGCGGTTTCAACTCTAGCAGCACGGTATCGACTGCTGGCGGCGGTGTGAAATCTGTGCGGCGTAGCGGTCGGCGGATTCGTGTCTGCCACCACGGAGCTAATTGCGCGCCTAATTGAGAAGTAAAGTGCCGGTCGCTCGGTACTATTTTTTGCGCGAATTGTTTTTGGACGATCAGGTAAATTGATTGCGGTGCGTGCATTTCGTTGTTGCTAGTCAATTTGCGTACTATGTTGGCGCTCAAGCGAAAAGGGATGTTAGCAAAAACTTTGTATGGTTCATCTGGTAATTTCGCTTGCAGAAAATCTTGTGCTATGACTTTGACGTTTTTATATCGGTGCATATTTTGCTGTAATTTGTTGAGAGCGCCTAGTTCGTTTTCGTATGCTAAAACTTGCCGGCATCGGCGTGCTAACACTGCCGTAATGGCGCCGCTGCCAGCGCCGATATCTATTACCAAATCGCCGCGGCGTATATTGCTGTGGCCTATCAGCTCGGCAATCAAGCGTGGATTACGCAAAAAATGCTGCGAATGGGTGGCGACTTGGCGTTTCATAATGCGATTTTACCACGAAAAGCGGCTAATCAGTTGGCAATATTTACCATAACCTTTATAATATATAGTTATGAATGCACACGAAAAACACTCGATAAAGCAATATTTGCGTGCGGCAGACTATCTGACGGTGGGGCAAATATTTTTGGCAGAAAATCATCTGCTGAAAAAGGAACTAACTTTTGACGATATCAAATCGCGGATTCTCGGACACTGGGGAAGCGGGCCAGGTATTAACTTTGCTTACGCGCATCTCAGCTACTCGGCCAAGAAGCATAATAAGGACATGATGTTTGTACTGGGGCCGGGGCATGGCTTCCCAGCACTGCAAGCTAATCTGTTTTTGGAAGGTACGCTTGCTAATTTTGATCCGTCGATGGAGACTAACCTGGATGGTATTCGCAAACTATGCCGCGAATTTAGCTGGCCGTACGGTTTTCCGAGCCATTCTAATCCCGAGACGCCGGGTGTGATTCTCGAGGGCGGTGAACTTGGTTACGCACTCAGCACTAGCTACGGTGCGGCGATGGATAATCCTGATTTGACGGTAGCTTGTTTGGTTGGTGACGGCGAAGCCGAGACCGGGCCGACAGCTGGCGCTTGGCATCTCAATAAGTTGCTTAACCCGCGCAAAGATGGTGTAGTATTGCCAATTCTTCACCTCAACGGTTATAAGATTTCGGCACCGACTGTTTTTGGCCGAATGAGTAATTACGAACTGATGACGCTCTTTAGCGGCTACGGTTATGAGCCGCGCATTGTTGACGCTACAAAAGACGGCGTCGATCCGCACGACGAAATGGCAAACGCGCTTGAGTGGGCGCACAATTTGGTTGCCGAGATTCGTGCTAGTACGAACACAGAAGCGCCGCGCATGCCGATGATTATCATGCGCACACTAAAGGGCTGGACTGGGCCGAAATTTGTCGAAGGCAACAAAATTGAAGGTAATTGCCTGGCGCACCAGACAGTGCTTAGCGAAGCAAAATCTGATCCCGAGCAGCTCAAAATCTTGAACCAGTGGCTCAAGAGTTATAAGTTTGACGAGCTATTCAACGAAACGACAGGTTTTGGTGATTTTGTCAAGGATATCTTGCCTGAACAACTAGAGAAGCGCTTGGGTATGTCGCCGCATGCTCGTGGCGGCGCAACTGTTTATCAGCCACTGGTACTGCCAGACGTCGAGCAGTTCGCTGAAGACGCCGAAATCCCTGGCACTATTGGCTCTAGCAGTATGCGCCGGGCTGGCGCTTACTTGACCGAGATCTTTCGTCTCAACGCCGAGAGTAAGAACTTCCGTTTCATGAGTCCAGACGAAACTTATTCCAACAAGCTTGACGAGATATTCCAGGCTACTAGCCGCAGTTGGCAATGGCCGATCATGGAGTGGGATAAGGATCTGTCGCGTGATGGCCGAGTCATGGAAATGTTGTCCGAACACAATATGCAAGGCTTAATGCAAGGCTACGTACTAACGGGTCGCCACGCTATGTTCGCTAGTTATGAAGCATTTCTGCAAGTCGTCGGCAGCATGGTTGACCAGTATGCTAAGTTTCTCACCCAAAGCCGTAACGTCGAATGGCGCGGTACTATACCTAGTATCAACTATATACTGACCTCGAGCGGTTGGCGCCAAGATCATAACGGTTTTAGTCATCAGAATCCCGGCTTTATCGACGATATTCTACGCCGCCAGAGTAATTTCAGTGATGTTTACTTCCCATCGGACGGTAATGTCACGCTAGTTTGCTTAGAGCATATGCTGTCAAGCGTTCGTCAGATCAACGCGCTGGTGGCCGGTAAGACTCTCGAGCCGCGCTGGCTGTCGCCAGAACTCGCTCGCCAACAGGTCGATGCTGGTCTGATGGTTTGGGATTTTGCTAGCGATGAACATCCTGATCTAGTTATGGCCGCTTGCGGCGATTATCCGACCAAAGAAACTATGGCAGCTATTGATATTGTCAAAACGCATTGTCCGAACGCTAAAATTCGCTGCGTTAACGTTTCGAGTCTGACTACTGTTGGCTTTGGTACGTTGCGTCGCGTTGCCGCCCAAAAGTTCTTTGACAAGGTGTTTACTGACGACAAGCCAGTTATCTTCAATTTCCATGGCTATCCGCAGACAGTCAAATCGATACTCTTTAACTATGCTGTTGATTCGACGCGCTTCGATATTCGCGGTTACAAAGAGATTGGGTCGACGACCACGCCGTTTGACATGCATGTTCGCAACGAAACCAGCCGCTATGATTTGGCAATTGCTGCATTCCGCCAGCTGGGCCGCAATGGCGTCGTTCCGTTTGAGGAGGCCGAGCACTTAGCTTCGATTTACCAAGGTAAGATTGATGAGAATACTGCTTATATCAAGGCTAACGGCGTTGACTTGCCAGAAATTGACGCCTGGGTGTGGCCAGCGGCACGCGGATTAGACGAGGCGAAAGAGGAAGCCTGGCACGGGCAAACAAATTAACGTAAAGAAAAGGGTGGGGGAATGTCATTACTACTAATCGCAAATCCAGGCAGCGCTAGCCGCAAATACGCGCTGGTCGACGACAAGCTCAAAGAAGTTGCCGCGTTACATATTGAGAAGAGCGGCAGCGAATTAATCGCGACGCTGCGTACTAGCGGCGATACGCGGCAAGTACCGCTTGGTTTTGCTGACATTTCCCAGTCGGCCGCACATCTGTATGGCATTTTTAACAGCGAGCGTTTGCTAGAAAGTCCCAGCGACGTTCGCGCTATTGGCCTGCGGATTGTTGCACCGAGCAACTATTTTTTCAAAGACAGGCTTGTGGACGATGACGTCGTTCAGCATATACGCGATATTCTGCCGCTTGACCCGATTCACGTCTCCGGTACGTTGCAAGAGCTAGAGGCTCTGCGCTCGTCGCTGCCGACTGTACCAGTGGCGCTAATTTCGGATAGTGCTTTTCACGCTCGCAAGCCGAGCTATGCCTGGAACTATGGCATAAACCTGCAGGACGCCGATCGCTTCGAGATTAAGCGTTTTGGCTATCATGGTTTGTCGGTTTCATCTGCCGTTAATGAGCTGTGGAACCGCGGCAAATTACCACCAAAGGTCGTCGTCTGTCATTTGGGTAGCGGCTCGTCGGTGAGTGCAGTTTTTCATGGTCGCAGCATCGACAACACCATGGGTTACTCGGCGCTAGAGGGGGTAATTATGGCGACACGTACCGGTTCTATCGATTACACTGCTGCTATGGCGCTCAAAACTAAACTTGGTCTCGATGATGATCAGTTTGAGCACTATCTTGATGAGAAGGGCGGCCTGCTCGGACTCAGCGGAACTAGCGATATTCGTGAAATTCTTGATCGCGAAGCTAATGGCGACCATATTGCTCATCTAGCGCTTATGACTTTGATTCACAGTATCCATAAGGCTATCGGCGCCATGGTGGTCGCCATGAATGGTGCCGACTTGCTGGTATTTACTGGCACGGTAGGGGAACGTTCGGCGAATTTGCGCCGGCGCATCGTTGCTCACTTGGAATGTCTCGACTTCATACTTGACGGCAATCGTAATAAATCCTGCCTTAACCCGACTGAATTTACTAGTATTTCGCAAGCGGCAGTCAGTAAGCCGATAATTGTCATACCGACAGATGAAGGCGTCGAAATCGCTCGCCACACTGTTAAGTTGCTAGCGTCATAATTTTGGTCGGTGGAAAGGTATGCGTTATTGCTGCGGGGATAGTCTTCGTGATCTATGTCAAACGGTATCTTTCATTTTGTTATAATAAGTACGATGAAAAGACAGCCACTCGAGACTATTCACCTTGACAAAATCGTTGGTGGTGGGCAAGCGCTAGGGACGCTGGCCGACGGGCGCAAATGCTTTGTATGGGGCGGACTGCCCGGCGAGACGGTTGCTGTTCGCGTTACCAAAAAGAAGTCGCACTTCGTCGAAGCGGTCGTCGAGGAAGTGGTCTCGCCAAGCCCCG
>JABCOE020000097.1 GCA_013333795.2 Candidatus Saccharimonadota bacterium
CGAGGCGGTCGCCGCGATGACCGGCGCAATCAGCGCGATGACGCGCCTAAAGAATTCGAAGAAGTAGTAATCAATATCGACCGCGTGGCGCGTGTCGTCAAAGGTGGCCGCCGCTTCCGTTTCAAAGCGCTAGTCGTCGTCGGTAATCGCAAGAACAAGGTCGGCGTCGGCGTAGCCAAAGGCGCTGATGTCCAGGCAGCCATCGCCAAGGCGACCGCTATCGCCAAGAAGCACCTGGTCACTATACCAGTCGTCAACGAAACGATTCCGCACGATATGGAAGTCAAGCTTAGCGGCGCCCGCGTGCTCATCAAGCCAGCAGCGCCAGGTACCGGTATTATTGCTGGCGGCGTGGTGCGCGCAGTTATCGGCGTGACTGGCATCCGCAACTTGCTCTCCAAGAGCTTAGGAAGCACTAACAAGGTCAACATCGCTTACGCTACTGTCGAAGCGCTGGCTAGCTTAGTTCCGCGCGAACAGTGGGTTGGCGCTGAGAAAAAAGTCGAAAAAGCAAAGGTAGCCGCCAAGGAGGAGAATTAATATGAAGTACAATCAGCTCCAAGTTTCGGCTAACAAAGACCGCAAGCGTGTTGGTCGCGGTATCGCTGCTGGCGGCGGCAAGACCGCTGGCCGTGGTACCAAAGGTCAAAATGCTCGCACTGGCAAAAAGCTTCGCAGCACATTCCAGGGCGGCCAGAACGGCATTGTTACCGCTATTCCGAAGGCGCGCGGCTTCAAAAGCTTGCGCATACCAGCTCAGGTGGTATATAGCGACCGCCTGAATGATTTGAAAGGCAACGTCGACAACTTTACGCTATACGAAGCCGGCCTAATAACTACGCCGTTTCACAACGTCAAGGTGATTGCCCGCGGCGACTTGACCGCCAAGATTACTCTGCAAACGCAGGGCGCATCGCAAAGCGTGGTCGCTATGCTAGAGAAAGCCGGCGACGCTTTCGAAAAAGCTGCCGTACCACCGCTGCCAAAATCTGCCAAGCAAGCCGAAGCAGACGACAGAGCTGCCTAGCCCAGCCGAATAAGATAGCTCGCAGCAGCTCGCAATCTCACAACGAAACGCTCTCTCTGGAGGGCGTTTTGCTATTATTAGCTCAATACTGTATACTGTGATAAGTTAATGAATTGTTAGTAGCTAGAGGGGCTAGATAATGAATTGGAGAATAATTTTCCGCTCACTGAAAAATAAAGATATGCAAAAGCGCTTGCTAATCGTCTTCGGGCTAATTGTAGCGTTTCGCTTCATGGCGCACGTACCAGTACCGCTGGCTAATCCACCCGAGCTGCGTACCGTCATCCAAAGCGTTATTGGCAGCAGCGACTTTGGCGGATTTCTTAACCTCATGAGCGGCGGCGCGCTCAGCCAGATCAGTATTGTTCTGGTCGGCATGAGTCCATTCATCACTGCCAGTATCATCACGCAGCTACTCACCAAAGCAATCCCGAAACTAGAAGAGCTGCATAACGACGGCGAATCAGGCCGCCGCAAAATCAACCAGTGGACGCGCGTCGTTACTGTGCCGCTAGCTATCGGTCAATCTATCGCTTTTGTTTACATTCTGCAGCAATCCGTCTTGGCGAATTCGTCAACCGGCACCGCTGGCACCTCGATTTGGCAGTGGGCAATTTCGGTAACCGCCATGACTGCCGGCTCAATCTTGCTGATGTGGATCGGCGAGCTGATCACCGAACAGGGAATCGGCAATGGTATTTCGCTTATCATCTTTGCTGGTATTGTTAGCCAGCTGCCAAATACTTTTGGTACGCTGATTAACTCGCTATTAAGCACCACCAAGGGCAAACTTAGCATCTTTGGCTGGTTTGATGTACCAGTCGATCCAACAACGTTCTGGCTACTGCTAATTCTCGGTACGGTCGGTTTGGTATTGCTATACTTCTTGGGCAAGATCAACGAAGCGCAGCGAGTCATTACCATCAATTACGCTAAGCGCGTCGCTGGCAACACTAGCTATGGCGGCGTCAAAAGCATTTTGCCGATTAAGCTGATCGCTGCTGGTGTTATTCCAGTGATTTTCGCGGTGGCTTTCCTCAGCCTGCCAGCATTTGTCGGCCAAGTTATGCGCGCTATGCCTGGCGCCAACCACACTATCGCCAACAACCTAATCAAGTGGTTCCAAACGCCAACGGCGGCTAGCTTCAGCAACGGCGACTGGACGGTAGCGATTTATCCAATTTTGTACTTTGTGCTGGTTATCGCCTTCACTTATTTCTACACAGGTATCGTCTTTAACGCTAACGAAATTTCCGAAAATCTGCAAAAGCAAGGCGGCTTCATCGCTGGCATTCGGCCAGGCACCCAAACCGAAGAATATTTAACGCGCACCGTTAACCGCTTGATTTTGTTTGGCTCAATCGCCCTTGGCATTATTGCTATCATGCCGTTCGCCATTGACTATATCTTTGCGCAACTCGGGCTCAACGTTTCGAACTTGTCGATTGGCGGTACCGGACTGCTGATTGTAGTGACGGTCGGCCTCGAGACGCTGCGGCAAATCAATTCGCGCGCTCTGATGGTAACCTACGACGACTTCAGTATTGACGATCTCGACGACGGCCAAACAAAGAAAAATCGGCGCAAACTCCTGCGCCTGCGCCGAGCAGCATAATCTGCAATTTGCATTTTGAAGATACCTGTATCATAATATATCTGTATAATCCTCTCTTTCCTGAAAATAGAGAGGATTTTAAAGCCCCAGTCCCGGTTGGTTGAGCTATATACTCAATAGCTCCCGGCCGGGACTGGGCCACCACCTCTTAATTATATTTAACAAATTTGCCAAAATGCATTTACAAATGATGTAAAATCCGCTATAATGGTTAGCTGTATATCTATGGCGAGTCAAAAGGAAGTCATCAAATTGCGCGGCAAGGTAGTGGAAGCACTGCCTAATACTCAATTTGTTGTCGAACTAGAGAACAGCCTAACAATTATCGCTTATATCAGCGGCAAGATGCGCAAGCACTACATCCGCTTGGTCCCAGGCGATAACGTAGAAGTCGAGTTGAGCCCTTACGATCTCACGAAGGGCAGAATCGTCTTTCGCGCACGCGATTAATAACGCAGAGCTGCTCCTGATATCAAGCATCTCTCATTAAAAACAGGTTTTTCCTGTAGAAAGTTGTACGCTCATGAAAGTTAAACCGAGTGTCAGGAAGAGAGGTCCGGGTGATCAATTTGTTCGCCGCAGAGGCCGTCTCTACGTCATCAACAAGAAAAACCCTAAGCATAAGCAAAGGCAGGGTTAAGCATGGCTCGAATTGCTGGGGTAGTCATCCCAAGTGACAAGCAGGTACAAATCGCCCTTACCTATATCTATGGTATTGGGCCGAAGTACTCTCGAGACATCCTTGCGGCGGCTAAAATCAAGCCGACCACTCGGGTGAAAGATCTCACCGAGGCTGAGGAGCAGAAGCTTCGCGACATTATCGACAAAGATTATGTCACCGAAGGCGATCTGCAGCGCCTGGTGACCAACAATATCAAACGCTTAAAGGACATCGGTTCTTACCGCGGCCTAAGGCACAAAAACGGTTTGCCGACACGCGGCCAGCGGACTCGCACCAATGCGCGAACCCGCAAAGGCAAAGCAATCGCCGTCGGCGGCACGCAGCCAAAAGCAGCAAGCAAGACTTGATAAGGAAGGACTTTTAAATAATGGCAGAAGCTAAATCAAAAAAGAAGCAGCGCCGATCAGTCCCGACCGGTCAGCTGCATGTCCAAGCGACATTTAATAACACGATTATCACCTTTGCCGACAGCAAAGGCAATGCGTTGACTGCCGCCAGTGCTGGCGCTTGCGGTTTCCGCGGCAGCAAAAAAGGCACCGCCTATGCAGCGCAAATTGCTGCTGAAAAGGCCGCCGAAGCTGCTAAATCAACCTATGGTTTGCGCACAGTTGACGTCTTTGTCAAAGGCGGCGGCCTAGGCCGCGACGCGGCAATCCGCGCCATAAGCAGCTTTGACATTTCAATCAACAGTATTAAAGACGTAACGGGCGTGCCGCACGGCGGTGTTCGTCCGCGAAAGGCAAGGAGAGCGTAATGGCACGAGACACTAGCCCAATCGTCAAACAGAGCCGCCGCGAAGGAGTTGCGCTGCATCCTAAAGCGCACAAAATCCTCGCGCGCAAAAGCGGTATCCCGGGCGAGCACGCTCATGGCCGCCAAGGCAAGCAGAGTATGTACTCTCAGCAGCTGCGCGAAAAGCAGAAAGTCCGGCGCATGTACGGTTTATTGGAAAAGCAATTTGCTAAGCTGATGAACGAAGCGACTCGCAAACCGGGTCTTAGCGGCGAAAATTTGCTGCGCTTCCTAGAGTTGCGTCTCGACAATGCCGTTTACCGCGCTGGTTTTGCTACTAGCCGCCGCCAGGCTCGCCAGCTGGTTAGCCACGGACATTTCGAACTCAATGGCCGCCGCGTCGATATTCCGTCGATTCGCGTCAAGGCTGGCGACGTAATTACTGTTCGCCTGAAGAGCACCAAGTCTGGCTACTTTACGGCGATCAACGATATCTTTGGCAATACCACTCAGGCGCCGCTTAGCTGGCTAAAGGGAGATATCAAAAAGCTAAAAATCGAAATTACTAGTGAACCAAAGCGCGAAGAGGCCGAAGCGGGCATCAACGAGCAGCTAATTGTTGAGTACTACTCACGTTAAAAAGGGAGGAAAGATTAAAATGTCTAAAGTTATTCACAACCCAGCGCTCGCCAAGATTATTGATAACAGCGATAATTCAAGCACGTTTGTTATTGAGCCGCTGCACTTTAATTACGGCAACACGCTCGGCAACAGCCTGCGCCGCGTACTGCTCTCCAGTATCCGCGGCGGCGCAATTGTCGCTTTTCGAATCGAAGGTGCCACGCACGAATTCACAACTGTTCCTGGCATTCAAGAGGACGTCGTCGACATCACTTTGAACCTCAAAGGCGTCAACTTCCGTATTGCTACCGATGATCCAGTTGAACTGCGCCTCGAGAAAGCTGGCGCCGACGTCATTACTGCTGGCGATATCGCAACCAATGCTGATGTCGAGGTGATGAATCCTGACCACGTGATTTGCCACGTTGACGACCCAAACAAGACGGTTATCATCGATCTAGTAGTTGAATCAGGTCGCGGCTACCAGCCTATCGAAGAATCTAGCGAAAAACGCCTGCATAGCGACATGATTGCGA
>JABCOE020000098.1 GCA_013333795.2 Candidatus Saccharimonadota bacterium
CGCTCGCCGCGCACCATAATCTCAGCGCTATTAAACTCTGCCCGCAAACTGGGCGTACCCATCAGCTGCGCGTTCACCTGCGTCATTTACACACGCCGATTCACGGCGACCGCATCTATGGCAAATCTGCCGATCGCCTCTATCTGCATGCTTACAGATTAGAAATTACCACGCAGCCTGGCAAGCGTCAGACATTCATTGCGCCGCTGCCTGGCGAATTTACCAAACTTTTCCCGGAGCTAGATGATGAGCCTAATCTTTGAGCCATCAACCGAGCGACAAATTCAAACGCTAGCCCGCAGTCTACCACAAGCTTTACTTTTGACAGGCGCTGATGGCGCTGGTCTGCTAACTACCGCCAAATACTTAGCCGGCCCAGCACTCGCTGGAATTATTCAGCCCACCAACAAAGACGGACAAGCCGATGCAAGCGGCGTCATTCGTATCAACCAAATCCGCGATCTGCGCCAATATACTCGTGGTGTCGCTAATAGTAAGGCAGTTTATGTTATCGACGATGCCAGCGCCATGAATCATCAGGCGCAAAATGCTTTCTTGAAATTATTAGAGGAACCAGCCCGCAATATCCATTTTATATTAACATCGCACCAGCCGAATTTACTGCTGCTGACTATCATGTCGCGCGTCGAGCGGCTTACTATCCGTCCGATTTCTGAGGAGGCCAGCCGGCTGCTCCTCGCTAAATATCGGCAGCTTGACACTACAGCGATTGCTCAGATTATGTTTTTAGCAAGCGGCCAGCCGGCATTAATCTCGCGCTTGGCCAGCAAACCCAGCGAGCTCGCCGATATCGGCGCCGTCATCAAAGACTCGCAAGCATTAATTGCTGGTCCGATGAATGATAAACTAACTGTTGCTGCTCGATACACCGACCGCAAAGCCACCTTAGAGTTACTACGCTATAGCATTCTACTCGTTCAAAATGCCGCTGCCAAAAACAGCACGCCAGCTATCATCGACAAGCTAGCTCGTCTCAGCGAAACCTACGTGCGCATCGCCGCCAACGGCAACATCAAGCTTCAGCTTGCCGCTTTGATCGCGTGATTGTGTGCTATAATAGTACTCAGTATGTTTGGATTTTTACTGGTTCTGGGACTAGGCGCCGCAGCAGTCGCGTACCGCCAGTCACCCGAAGATATCGCAGGCGACTTACCAGCGAAATTATCATCAAAGCTCGATAAGCTCTGGGAAATCGCTCAAGAATCGCTCAAAGCGCAAAAATATCTGCGCGCCGAAAAAGCCTTGCTAACCATTCTGCGTATCGACGCCAAAAACGCCAACGCTTACAATCGTCTAGGTATTTTGTATGCCAAGCAGCATGCCTACGATGACGCCATTGAATGTTTCGAAATCGCCCAAAGCTTAGAGCCAAGCGCCTCTAGCCTGCATAATGTCGGCTTGATTTACTACGAAACCGAAAGCTACGAAAAGGCCGCCCTGGCATTCGAGCAAGCCCTAGAGATGGAAGAAGAAGTTGCTTCGCGCCATATCGCCTACGCCAAAGTACAAGAAAACCTCGGCAATGCCAAGCTTGTCTTGCAGCATCTTGAACGTGCTGTCGCCCTAGAACCAAGCATCCAGAGTATTAACATCTTAGCCGATTCATATGACCGCAACGGCCAGAAAGAGAAAGCCGCTGCTATTCGCGACAAAATCAATCGCGCCATGTCGCGCGGGCAGCATGTCGACCGCCGCGTCAAACAGCCAGCTGGCGCCATCTCTCCGCAATAAAACACTTGCCAAGGTTATGCAAATACGCTACACTGTTAGGTGTGCGTTCGGGTCGTACCTTTCAATTTATGCCGACTTAGCTCAGCTGGCTAGAGCAGCTGTTTTGTAAACAGCAGGTCCTCGGTTCGAGTCCGAGAGTCGGCTCCATAATTCATGCCGGAGTCGTCTAGTGGCAATGACAGGAGACTGTAAATCTCCCGCTTTTTAGCTTCGTAGGTTCGAGTCCTACCTCCGGTACCATGCATAGAATTTTAGGCCGTCCGCTACTCGCGGGCGGTTTTTATTGACTTTATACAGTGTATATGCTATAATATATAGTATGTACGAGTTTATTAAGCAGTCGCTGAGCAGTTGGAGCCACCAAAAAGATCAGCGCCGCAAATTACAGCAAGCTTATCTAACAGTAGTTTTCATTGGGCTGGTTCTAGCCGGATTACTGACGCTCCTAAATGTACCGCAAAGCCGCTTGGCCGCAATGATTGCTGCCGGATTCGCAGTAGTTTACTTGGTAAACGGCATCGCCTGGGCGCTACTGGAAGCGTTCGTAGCGCCGAACTTGCCGAAACCCGAATCGACAACCAGCAAGAAGACCCGCCGCCAGAAGTAGCTTGCCTCGACCGCGGCAAATATGTTAGAATTAGTAGGCTTTCATGCCGCGATAGCTCAGCTGGTAGAGCGCATCCATGGTAAGGATGAGGTCTCGGGTTCAAGCCCCGATCGTGGCTCCAAATTAGACCCCAAAATTTGACGGTATTGCCATCTTTTTTTTGTTTATTTGTCATTGTTTATCGTCGGCAAAATCACCGTGATTAGTTCGTCGGTTTGTTGTTCTTTCTTTTTCTGCTCGTCCTGGTCGCTTATACTGCGTGCAGATTCCACCGGCTTACGTCTGCCGGCGATTACGAGCAGCGTTATTATCACTAACACAATTGCTGCTATTTCCATTGGTGCTATTATTATATCATTTTCATGACCGTGAAGTTATCGTAAATGTGCAGCGTTATTTGTACGCTTGATAATTTTACCCAAGAGTATTTTAGCGAAAGTCAGATTGGTTTTATTTATGAAGGTTTGTTAGAATAGACTTTAGAAAGTTCGAAAGAGCCGCTCTGTTTTGATATTTTTTAAATTGCACAATGATTATTAAGACTCCAGTTTCATCCAATCAAGACTTGATCCCAGATATTTTTCTAGCGGGAGAAGTGATGTTGTATAGTCCAGACTGACAGAAAGAAGCGCTTGAAATCGAGGAATTGTAAATATGTACGATCGCATCATAGTTCAACTGACAGACCTCGCTCAAGGCAACGAATCCTACGCCGCCTTTAACCAGCGTATCGTCAACACCAAAATGCCGGTCATCGGCGTGCGGGTGCCGGATTTGCGGCGGCTGGCGAGGGAATTAGCGCCTGGCATGAGCGCGGCGAACATTAGCGAATTATTAACGACACAGAATAAATCATTTGACTACGTGCTGCTATGCGGGCTGCTGATCACACACGCTCGGCTCGATGATCAAACGGCGATCGATCTAACCAAGCAATACCTGCCGCACGTTGATTCGTGGGCGCACATTGATGTGTTTGTCGAGAAAAAGCGACGCTTTGCTGGCGAAGTGTGGTGGGATTTTGCACTAGAATGCTTACAGAATGAAGACGAGTGCACGGTGCGCTACGGCGTGATTTCGCTGATGACTAATTTCCTAGACGAAGCACACATCGATCAGGTTTTCGCAGCGCTGCGAAACGTTAAACACGACGGTTATTACGTCAAAATGGCGCTGGCCTGGCTATATGCTACGACGGCAGTACACTTTTTTGATCTGACGCTGGCTGAGTTGGAAAACGAACATATCGACGCCTGGACGCGCAACAAAGCCTACCAAAAAATGTGCGAATCGCGGCGCTTCGTACCCGAGCAGCAAGCCGTTATATTAAAGAAAAAGAAAGCGAGCAAGCTTGAGTAAGAAACAAGTGCCAGCTGCAAAACGCATTCTAATCTACGGCGATTCAAACGTCTGGGGCGCTAACTTTGCTAGCAAGCGTATCCGCTACAGTGATCGCTGGGTTA